>NZ_RZRP01000152.1:0-9619 GCF_003997795.1 Mesorhizobium sp. M7A.F.Ca.US.005.03.2.1
GGTTTGCGTGGCCCTTCGCGCTTCTCGTAGGGCTTGCGCTCGCCTTCAGCGGCCACCGGGCGGTCGCCGCGCGGTGCGTAGGGCTTGCGCGGTCCTTCGCGCTTTTCATAAGGCTTGCGCTCGCCTTCGGCGGCCATTGGGCGATCGCCGCGCGGTGCGTAGGGCTTGCGCGGTCCTTCGCGCTTTTCATAGGGCTTGCGCTCGCCTTCGGCGGCCATTGGGCGATCGCCGCGCGGTGCATAGGGCTTGCGCGGCCCCTCGCGTTTCTCAAAAGGCTTGCCTTCGGGACGCGGGCCTTTGCTGAAAGGCTTGTCGCCGCCCTTGAAATCGCGCTTCGGCCGCTCGCCATCGGCAGCCATCGGCCGGTCGCCACGCGGTGCGTAAGGTTTCTTGGCGCCAAAGGACGGTTTGCCGCCCTTGCCCGCGGCGCCATCGCGGCTGCGCGGTCCCGCGGCTTTCGGCCCACTCTTGGCCGGACCCTTCCTGGGTCGGAATTTCTTGTCGTTGTCGTCCATGTGGCCTTTATCCGTTTGCGCTGCTACAGCGTGGCGCATCCTTTCGGGCGCGCAACGAACGCTGTAGCACTTTTGATGTGGCGCATGATCATTTTCGAAAACCGAGTCCCGATTTTCGAGGTCATGCGCTCCATAACAGGATCACCGTCAGGTGGCGAGGAGATAATCGGAGTGGAAATCGCGTGAAGCGGCCCGATTTCATGGCGCTGGCGCTGAAGGAGGCCGAAGCTGCCGCCTTGCGAGGCGAAGTGCCGGTCGGCGCCGTCATCGCCAATGGCGCTGGTGTTGTCGCCAGCGCCGGCAACCGCACACGGGAACTTGCCGACCCGACCGCGCATGCCGAGATGCTGGTCATCCGCGAAGCCTGCCGCAAACTGTCGGCCGAGCGGCTGACCGGGCATGATCTGTATGTGACGCTGGAGCCTTGCGCCATGTGCGCCGGCGCCATTTCCTTCGCCCGGCTGCGCCGGCTCTATTTCGGCGCCGCCGACAACAAGGGCGGTGCGGTGGTCAACGGCGTGCGTTTTTTCGCCTCGCCGACCTGCCACCACGCGCCCGACATCTATCCGGGCATGGGCGAGACCGAAGCAGGCCTGCTGCTTAAAGGATTTTTTCGGGAGCGGCGCGGCTGAAGCGGGCGCTACGCCCGGCGACACAATTCGGTGTTCTTACAGCCAATCGAACCAGCCGCTGCCCTTCTTGCCTTCCGCCTCTTTCTTGAGACGGCGTTCCTTCTTGTACTCGTCCTCGCCAAGCTCGTTCTGCGGCGCGGTGCCGGCCGCGACACGATACTGCACTGGAGGCTCGCTCAGATATTTGCGGGTGTTCGGATCGCCCTGCTTGCTGTCGGCGAGGCGACGCTGGATCTCGGCGGCACGGCCCTTGTCGGAATCGGCCGGTGTCCATGCCGGCGGGTGGCTCGAGCCTGACTCCGCCATCGCCCTTTTCACCGAGGCCGGATCGGTTTGCACGTCGTCGACGATCTCCGACTGATAGGCCGGGTCGTTCTGATGGGCGGTGGCATCGGCGCGCAAGCGGGCGCGGCGCTGCTCGGGCGATTCGGGCCATTCGGCGCTCGCCGTCTCGATGCTGTCCTGCGGGGCCGGCAGCGCTTCCTTCTGGCCGGGCGCCGGCTTTACAAGCGTCGGACGCGGCTTGTAGTCGATCTGTTCCTTGCGCTTCGGCGCAAATGAAAAGGCGCCTGAAATATCGCCGGCCAGCTGTTCGCCGGCGGTCTTGTCGGTGCCGTAGGTCGGAGAGCCCATGCAGCCGGACAAAGCGAGGCCCGACGCGACAAGCGGCGCCAGCAGCGCCAGGCGCGCATTATATCTCTCGGTCATGCCAAAAAGTCCCACTCTAGACAGCCTCTCGATTGCCACCAGCCTTCTGGCCGGTCCCCATCGTCCAAGCACTTGCGACGGAAATCCGGCGACAATTTGTCTTCCGGAGTTTCGCGTGTTTACCTCAACCACTCGTTAAGGGCAACGCGCGGGCGGTTTTCACCCGCCCGGCGTGGCATTTGTGCACCGATCAAGCTGGCCGGCCTGTCAAAGCCGGCCAAGCGCCTTCAATTCATGCAGCACCGCCGCATCCCTGGCCGAAACATCCGGGAATTCCGGATCCTGGCCGATATCGGCGGTGTAGCGCCATGAGCGTGCGCATTTTAACAGGCCGCGATCCTCGGCCTTCTCGACCACCACGGCGACACCCCTGACGTCGTCGATCGCGAAGGCACCAGCCGGTGCCTCGCCATGAGCGATGACCAGATCGCTGGTGATCGCCATCTCGGCCATGTCGACATCTGAAATCGCCGCTTCGAGCGCTGCATCGTTGATGGTGACGACCGGCACCGCTTCCAGCGACGATCCGATCACCTTCTGGGCCCGCGCGATCTCCAGCGCGCCGGTGACGACGCGCCGCACCTGCCGCACCTGGCGCCACTTTTCCGCCAACGCCTCGTTCTGCCAGTCCGCCGGGATTTGCGGGAACTGGTCGAGATGCACCGAGACCGCGTCGGGATGACGATCGAGCCAGGCCTCCTCCATGGTGAAGGGCAGCATCGGCGCCAGCCATTTCACCAGGCAATCGAAGAGATGGCGCACCACCTGCACAGAAGCCTTGCGCTTCAGGCTCGAGGGCGCGTCGCAGTAGAGCGCGTCCTTGCGGATGTCGAAATAGAACGCGGACAGCTCGACCACCATAAAATCGAGCAGCATGCGGGTGATGCGCTTGAATTCGAAGGCGTCGTAACCCGAGCGCACGACCTCATCGAGCTCGGCCAGCCGGTGCAGCATCAACCGCTCCAGTTCCGGCATCTTCTCCAGCGGCACCTCTTCGCCATCGTCATGGGCGAGCGTGCCGAGCATCCAGCGGATGGTGTTGCGCAGCTTGCGGTAGGCATCGATGTTGGTCTGCAGCACGTTCTTGCCGAGCCGCTGGTCCTCCCAGTAGTCGGTCGTCACCACCCACAGACGCAGGATATCGGCGCCCGACTGCTTGATGACGTCCTGCGGCACCACGGTGTTGCCGAGCGACTTCGACATCTTGCGGCCATCCTCGTCCATGGTGAAACCATGGGTGACGACAGTATCGTAAGGCGCCCTGCCCCTGGTGCCGCAGCTTTCCAGCAGCGAGGAATGGAACCAGCCGCGATGCTGGTCGGAGCCTTCGAGATAGACGTCGGCCGGCCATTTCAGGTCAGGGCGATCCTCCAGCGTGAAGGCATGCGTCGAGCCCGAATCGAACCAGACGTCGAGGATGTCCATCACCTGCTTCCATTTGGAGGCATCGTGATTGCCAAGGAAACGCTCCTTGGCGCCAGCGGCGAACCAGGCGTCGGCGCCCTCCTTCTCGAAGGCGTCCATGATGCGCTGGTTGACCGCTTCGTCCTTCAGCACATTGCCGTCGACATCGGCGAAGACGGCGATCGGCACGCCCCAGGCGCGCTGGCGCGACAGCACCCAGTCCGGGCGCTCCTCGATCATGGCGCGGATGCGGTTCTGGCCGGCGGCGGGCACGAAACGGGTGTCGTCGATGGCCTTGAGCGCCCGGCTGCGCAGCGTCGAGCCGTCGCCGAGGTCCTTGTCCATATAAACGAACCATTGCGGCGTGTTGCGGAAGATGATCGGTTTTTTGGACCGCCACGAATGCGGATAGCTGTGCTTCAGCCGGCCACGCGCGAACAGCGCGTTGCGCTTGATCAGCTCGTCGATGACGGCCTGGTTGGCGTTGCCCTTCTTGCCGTTGTCGTCGATGACGCGCGCCGGTCCACCCTCGCGGTCCGGTCCGAAACCCGGCGCGTCCTTGGTGAAGAAGCCGCCATCGTCAACGGTGAACGGGATGGCGGGATCGATGCCGCGTGCGCGCAGATCCACCGCCGCGTCCATCCAGGCGTCAAAGTCCTCGCGGCCGTGTCCGGGCGCGGTGTGGACGAAGCCGGTGCCGGCATCGTCGGTGACATGGTCACCGGCGAGCATCGGAACGGCAAATTCGTAGCCGCCGCCCAAGCCCTTGAGCGGATGTGAAAGCGTAAGGCTTCCAAGCTCTTGCGCCGAAACGCTGCGGAGACGATTCAAGGTGACCTTGGCCTTGGCCGAGGAGTCTTCGGCCAGTGCGTCGGCAAAGATCAGCTTTTCGCCCGGCTGCGGGCCGAACGCGTTCTCGGCTGCCGTGACCTCGTAGAGGCCATAATTTATACGCGGCGAATAGTTGACGGCGCGGTTGCCTGGGATCGTCCACGGCGTCGTCGTCCAGATGACGACGTGGGCCTGCAGCAGATCGAGGGCGCCCTCCGTCAGCTTGGTCTGGCCATCGTCAATGGGGCGGACAAGGCTGGCGACCGGAAACTTCACCCAGATCGTGTCGCTCTCATAGTCGTGGTATTCGATCTCAGCCTCGGCCAGCGCCGTGCGCTCGACCACGCTCCACATCACCGGCTTGGAGCCGCGATAGAGCTGGCCCGACATGGCGAACTTCAACAGCTCGCCGGCGATGCGCGACTCGGCATGGAAAGCCATCGTCGTATAGGGGTTCTTGAAGTCGCCGATGACGCCGAGGCGCTGGAACTCGGCCCCCTGCACCGTGATCCAACCCGCGGCGAATTCGCGGCATTCCTTGCGGAATTCGTTGACCGGCACCTCGTCCTTGTTCTTGCCCTTGGCGCGGTACTGCTCCTCGATCTTCCATTCGATCGGCAGGCCGTGACAGTCCCAGCCGGGCACATAGTTCGAGTCGTAACCGCGCATCTGGAACGAGCGGGTGATGACGTCCTTGAGGATCTTGTTCAGCGCATGGCCGATATGGATGTTGCCATTGGCGTAGGGCGGGCCGTCATGCAGCACGTATTTCGTGCGGCCGGCAGCGCTCTCGCGCAGCTTGCGGTAGAGATCCATGTCCTGCCAGCGCTTGACCAGCAGCGGCTCCTTCTCCGGCAAGCCGGCGCGCATCGGGAAGTCCGTCTGCGGCAAATAAAGCGTCTTGGAATAGTCGATCGTTTCAGTTGTGTCGGTCATTGGTCTGCCATGTGCATTGCCCGGCGGGCGTACAAGCTCGGGCGTGAACTATCATGTTATGAAAAAAGCGCGAGGGGCGCGCAGAAACTCCCGGCGGCTCCGGCGGCGCTCAGGCCACCCGGAACACCGGGCCTGTAATTCGTATCGCGATCGCGAAAAGGCGCGAAAAGCTGGTCATGGCTGGGCTTTTAGCCGAAGCCACGGCAGGAATAAAGCGTCTCTCGTTCGATTCACCTACATCGTGAAATCGAAGCGGTAGGTGGTCGACACGCCGACCGTGAACTGGTTGCGGTCGCCACGCTCCTTGACCAGGCTGGAATCGGCCGCCGGTCCCATCAGGCGCGAATATTCGCCAAACAGGCTGGCGGTCATCGGCTCGGTCACCTTCCAGGTTATGGCGCCGCCAAGGCCGGTCGATTTCAGCCCGCCACCGGGATGGTATTCGCTCAGGCCGGAGGCCACCGCTTCCTGCGCGTTGACGCCATAATAGGCGTCGAAATAGTTGCCAGAGGCGAAGGAAACACGCGGTCCTCCCGAAATCCTGACGGTCGGCGTCACGTCGTAAAAGGCATCGGCGGCGATGTCGGCGACAAAGCCGTTGTGGGCGCGAATGCCGTGGCGCAGCTCGGCGCGGGCGCGCAGCCAGTCCGTCGGATAGAATTCGAAGAAGCCGCCGACTTCGCCGCCCCAGCGCACCGGATCGAGGCCCTTCAGTTCATCGGCGTTGTCGTCGTCGCGGGAAAACAGGAACTTGCCGGTCAGGCCGGCGCGGACACCGCCATCGTCGACCAGCGCCAACGAGATGTTGTCGTTGCGCGAGACAAAGCGTGCCGCCGGTCCGGCCTTGCCCAATGAGATGATGGGTTGGGCGCTCAGCATGTATTTCCTGCCGCCCTCGAAATTGGGCGCGACCAGGCCGGTGGCGCCAACGGTCAGATACCAGTCGCCGGACAGCCAGCTGCCCTCGCCCGCATTGGCGGCGCCCGCCCCGCCCAGCACCGCAGCGGCCAACACCAGAGAGATTCTTCCGACCGGACTCATGGCCACTCCACTAACACGACACACACGATTACCAATGACAGCTTTGACGGCCGTTTGGTAAAATTTGATTTAAACCCGAGACATACGCTCGCGCTTTGCCGCGATGCCGCTGCCGGTCATCGACTGGACGTTGGCCCGCGCCCGGATTACCTTCCATCCGCAGTATTCCGCAGCCCTCGATGGAGACCGCGACAATGACCCTGCATGGCGACGCCCTGAAAATCGCGATCGAACAGACACGGACAAAATGGGGATGGTTTGTCGCGCTCGGTGTGCTGCTGCTCATCTTCGGCGGCATTGCCTTCGCCAACCTGTTCGTCGCCACGGTGGCTTCCGTCTACGTCGTGGGATGGCTGATGCTGATGGCGGGCATCATCGAGATCGTGCACGCGTTCGGCGTCAAGACCTGGAGCCGCTTCTTCTACTGGCTGCTCAGCGGACTGCTGTACGCCGTTGCCGGCTTCTTCGCTTTCGGCAATCCGTTGCTTGCCTCGGCGGTGCTGACATTCCTGCTGGCGATTGCGCTGGTCGCGTCAGGGGTGCTCAGGGCCTGGGTCGGCTACAGCCATCGGCCGGAACGCGGCTGGGGCTGGATCGTCGCTGCCGGTGTCATCACCGCGCTTGCGGGCCTGATCATCGCCATGGGCTGGCCGGTCAACAGCCTGTGGGTGCTCGGTCTGTTCCTGGCGATCGATCTGATCTTCCAGGGCTGGACCTTCATCGCCGTCGGCCTGGCACTGAAGAAGTAGCTTAAAATGCCATCGCAGCGTCGAGGTCGGAGAGCGGCCTGACGCCGGCAAGCAGCGCGCGTGCCTCGGCTTCATCGCGCTTCATCTGCGCGACCAGCGCGTCGAGCCCCTCGAACTTCACCTCCGGACGCAGGAAACCGAAGAAGGAAACCTGACAAACCTCGCCATAGAGGTCGCCGGAGAAATCGAAGACAAAGGTTTCCAGCAGCGGCGCGCCGTTGTCGTCGACTGTCGGGCGTCGGCCAAAGCTGGCGACGCCGTCGTGAAGCGTGCCGTCGGCGCGGCGGAAGCGGACGGCATAGATGCCCTCCCTGAGTGCGGCTTCAGCCGACAGCCTCATATTCGCGGTTGGAAAGCCAAGGGTGCGGCCAAGCTGCTGTCCGCCGACCACCTCGCTTTCGACGGTGAACCGGTAGCCGAGCAGACCGGCGGCTTCAGCCACCTCACCCTCGCCCAGCAATACGCGGATGCGGCTGGACGACACCACCTCGGCGCCCTCGTCCCGGAACGCGTCGACGAGCGTGACGCCGAAGCCGTGACGCTCGCCGGCCGCCATCAGGTAGGCCGGGCCGCCCTGACGATCCTTGCCGAAATGGAAGTCGAACCCGGTCACGGCGTGAGTAATGCCGAGGTTCGTCTCCAGCACATCCGTCACGAACGCTTCCGCCGACAGCGAGGCGAAGTCGCGCGTGAACGGCTGCTCGACGAGCGCGGCAAAGCCCAGCAGCGACAGCAGCCGCGCCTTCATAGGCGGCGGCGTCAGCACGAACAACGGGATATCAGGCCTGAAGATCTTACGCGGATGCGGTTCGAATGTCAGCACCAGGGCCGGCACGCCGCGCCGTCCTGCCTCCGCCGAGGCTCGCTCGAGCACCGCCTGATGGCCGCGATGGACGCCATCGAAATTGCCGATCGCCACGACGCCGCCGCGCAGGTCGGCGGGAAGCGGCGCGGTTGCCAGGATGCGCTGGAAGGCTGCCATCGTCACCTACCGAAGTCTGGGAATGACGGCCACCGGACCATAGCCATGCTTTTCCAGGAAGGCCGCCAATCTTGCCGGATCCGGTTGCAGGGCATCGCCATAGTCGCGGGCATGGATACCGCCGGAGACATAAAGAACATCGAAGCCATTGTCGGCGGCGCCCTTCACATCGGTCATCATGCCGTCGCCGATGGCCAGCACCTGGCCGCGCTCGACCGGCTGGCCAAGAATCTCGGCAACCTCCTTCATCGCGAGATTGTAGATCGGCGCGTAAGGTTTTCCAGCGATCAATGTGCGGCCGCCGAGCTGGGCATAGTCACGCGCCAGCGCGCCGGCACACCAGATGATGCGTTCGCCACGTTCGACCACGATGTCGGGATTTGCGCAGATGAAAGGCAGGTTCCTGGCGCGCAGCCGCCGCAGGAGCTCCGCGTAATCCTCGGGCTTCTCGACCTCGTCGTCGAACAGGCCGGTACAGACGACGCCGGACGCCTCGAACTCCTCGACAAGCTCGACGTCGAGACCTTCATAGAGGGTGAAGTCGCGGTCGGCGCCGATATGGAAAATCTTGCGCGGCCCTTCGGCGATCAGATCCCGGGTCACGTCGCCTGAGGTAACCACCCGGTCGTAGGCTGACGGTGGAACACCGATCGCGTTCATCTGCGCCACTACATCGGCACTTCTGCGCGGCGAATTGGTGATCAGGACGACGGGGATTTTCGCCTCTCGAGCCCTTGCCAATGCGGAGGCTGCCACAGGGAAATGCGTTTCGCCATTATGGACCACCCCCCAGACGTCGCACAGGATTGCCGAATAGGCCTTCGACACGCCTTCGAGCGAGCCGATGATTTCAGGCGAATCCGCCATGCCGTTTCCTTCAGTCATGATCGTTGCGACCGCCACGACAGACGGTTCGCCGCAGCCGGTTCGGATTAGCCGAACCATTCCGGCCTGTCACCAGCTTTCGCCAGGCACGATTGGTTAGCGGTTGGTGAAGCGCTGCCCCGGCAATAGAGCGATTTGCCAAACCCGGCCTTCAGCGTTTTGTGGAAAGCTGGCGTCGATCGAGAATCCGCCGGCGGGGGCCGCTCCAAGACATGCATGGACTTTGGCGTCAGTTCTGCCGCGACCAACGCGGCAACTATGCTCTCATGACGGTCGTCGCGATGGTTCCGCTGATGGGCGCCCTGGCAATGGCCGTCGACTTCACCGAGATGAGCCGCGAAAAACAGGCGGTTTCGAACGCGCTCGATGCCGCAAACTTCGCCACGGCGCGCCGGCTGACGGAGGGTGCCACCGACGACCAGTTGCGGGCCTATGCGCTCGACTTCTTCAATGCCAACCTCAACAAGATCAATCCCGCCAATACGACGCTCACCGTCACCTTGCCAAGCAACACCACCGGCGGCGGCTTGCTCAAGATGACCGCGCGGCTTGACTATAAGCCCTATTTCTATCCGGTCTTCGGCCAGCTCGTCGGCAAATCCGAAACCGACGCCAACCAGAGGATCAGCTTCAACATCACCTCGGAAGTGCGGCTGAAGAACACTCTTGAAGTCGCCCTGGTACTCGACAATTCCGGGTCGATGACCAAGACCGGAACGGGCTCGGGGCAAACGCGCATCGACCTTCTCAAGACCGCGGCAAAACAGCTGGTCGACACGCTGGCCCAGCAGGCGGCAATGATCAAGCAGGTCGACAGGCCGGTGCAGTTCGGCCTCGTGCCGTTTGCCGCCTCGGTCAATGTCGGGCCCGGCAACGGCAATGCGCCCTGGATGGATACCGAAGGCCTGTCGCCGGTATCGAACGAGAATTTCGACT
>NZ_RZRP01001531.1:0-585 GCF_003997795.1 Mesorhizobium sp. M7A.F.Ca.US.005.03.2.1
GGCGGCCGCCAGTGAAACGGCTGAAGGCGCGGGGATAACGTGCATCTCCTGCGCCTTGACCTTGCGGGCGAGCGTGGCGCCGACGCCGTGGAAGAAGGGATCGCCGGACGCGAGCACACAGACGTTCCTGCCGGCAAGCGCCAGGACGTCAGCCATCTCGGCATCGAAGGGAACCGGCCATGGGCGCGGCTCGCCCTTGGCGAAGGAAGCGACAAGGGCGAGGTGCCGCTTGCCGCCGAAGATGATCTCAGCCTGGGCAATCCGCTGCTTGGCCTCGTCGCCGAGACCCGCTAAACCGTCCTCGCCGATGCCGACGACTGTCAGCCAGGCGGCTCGCGATTGACGCTCAGCAGGCATAATGACCCACCGTATCCTGATCCTCGGCGGCACCACCGAAGCGCGGCAACTGGCCGGAAAACTGGCGGCGCGTGCCTCGGTCACACTGTCGCTGGCCGGCCGCACCGAAAGCCCGGTCGCGCAAGGCGTGCCGGTGCGAAGCGGAGGCTTTGGCGGCGCCGACGGGCTGGCCGCTTACCTCACGGAAACGGCCACCGATCTGCTGATCGACGCCACGCATCCCTATGC
>NZ_RZRP01001532.1:0-579 GCF_003997795.1 Mesorhizobium sp. M7A.F.Ca.US.005.03.2.1
CCTCCAGGGCGATTTCGAAGGCATTCTCGACACGGTCACCATCCTCAGCGAAAGCCTCGATGATCTGCCCGACGACCGCCGTCAGCTGCGCCCGCTGCGCCAGCGCCTCGCCGACCGTCTCGACGGCATGCGGCGCGCTGTCGACACCATCAAGGCGCAGCCCGAAATGGCGTCGATCCGCACCATCAACCTGGCCGTGCTGGCCGGCGAGATCCGAAAATTGGCCACCGCCATCCATACCGAGGCGGTGTCGCCCCAAAGCGACGTCATCGTCGACTGGGCGGCAAGGCTGGAAGCCACCTGCGAAGCGCACGTCCATGACGCGCACAGCGACGACAATGCCGTCGAGGCGCTGCGTGCCAAGCTGCTCACCTTACGCGAGCGCACCCGCCGCTATGCCTTCGAGATGGATTTCTCCTTCCTGATGCGGCCGGAGCGCAAGCTGCTGTCGATCGGCTACCGGGTCGAGGAACACCAGCTCGACGAAAGCTGCTACGACCTTCTGGCTTCCGAAGCGCGGCTGACCAGCCTGTTCGCCATCGCCAAGGGCGATCTGCCGACCGAGCACTGGTTCAGGCT
>NZ_RZRP01001533.1:0-578 GCF_003997795.1 Mesorhizobium sp. M7A.F.Ca.US.005.03.2.1
CCGTCGAATATGCCCACCAGCGTGACGTCCCGGTCTTCTCTGCAGTTGGCTATCTCACCTCGCCTTATGCGGTGAACACTTCGGCTAACTTCGTCGTCGGTGGCAGCATGCTCGGCGAATGGATGGCCAAGCAGATCAACGGCAAGGGCAATGTCCTGATAGTCGAAGGCATTCCAGGCGCGTCGGCGTCGGACTCGCAGAATGTCGGCGTTCTGAAGGCCCTGGCCAAATACCCGGACATTAAGGTCGTGGGCCAGGTTGCCGGCATGTGGACGGACCAGGTTGCCCAGTCCGAAATCCAGAAGTGGCTGGCCACCAATCCGGGCGATCTGAACGGCATCATCATTCAGTCGGCATCTGAACTGGGCGCCTTGCGCGCGCTGCAGCAAAGCGGCCGCGATATGGTCCCGTTCTCGATTGGCGGTGAAATCGGCGCCCTTTGCTATTGGCGCAACAACAAGGATTTCGTCTCACAGGCGATCCATGCCTGGCCACCGGGCGACGACTTCGAGTTCGGCTGGAATGTCATGATGCGCACGCTCGAGGGTCAGGGCCCGAAGGTCCAGTCCATCCTGACC
>NZ_RZRP01001534.1:0-577 GCF_003997795.1 Mesorhizobium sp. M7A.F.Ca.US.005.03.2.1
TCCCTGTTTCGGCCAGGTTTGGCCTGCGCCTCCAGTCCCAGGATCAGGGTTTCGATCAGGAAGTCGTAACCATCCTCGAGCGGGGCGACGTTCCCGCTTTTCCAGCGCATCACGAACGACCGGTTGTACATTTGCGGCAGGTATCGCGTAACCAACGGAAACCGCGCTGGGTCAAGCGCATCAAGGCCTGCGTTAAATGTTTCTACCCATTCCGAGTCTTCGGTAGCGCCGTCTGCGGCGAGTTCCATCGTGATATAGCCTTCCAGGGCGCCAACCACTGAATTGAAGGCATTGATCAAAGCCTGATCCTCGAATCCGGCTTGGGTGAGCGCAGTCAGAATGATCTCGACCCAAGGTGCATTCGGCGCGCCGTTGGAGCGGATATGCGGACCGAGCAGGGGTGCGGCCCTGGGGTGCTCGTGGACTCGCGCGCGAAACCGGCGGAATAGAAGCCGGATCGTGTCGCGCCAATCGTCCGGCAGATCCGAGGGTGTCATCAGGCTTGCAATCAGCGCGCCCGAAATTTCGGCAAGCAGATCCGACTTGGCGCCGCCCGCATGCCAGTACAGGGCGGCCG
>NZ_RZRP01001535.1:0-574 GCF_003997795.1 Mesorhizobium sp. M7A.F.Ca.US.005.03.2.1
TCCTCGACGGCATCACCCGCCGCACGGTCATCGGGCTGGCCAAGGATCGCGGCCTGGAGGTAATTGAACGCGCCATCCTGCCGGAAGAGCTGGAAAGCTTCGAGCAGTGCTTCCTGACCGGGACGGCAGCGGAAGTGACGCCGGTTTCGGAGATCGGGCCTTACCGATTCGAGGTCGGCGAAATAGCCAAGAATCTTATGAATGACTATTCTGCGGCCGTTCAGCCCAAGCACGCGATCGCCGCAGAATAACGAAAGCCACAGCTTTTTTAGGAAGTAGGGGCGGTTTTCGGGCCGCCCCTTTTATTTCAGCGTTTCTGCATTTGACTTTCGTCCAATTCGGCGTCTCATGATGGTGTCGGCCCGGGAGGCTGATAGCTATGGAGGGACTAATCATATGGACATGAACACGCTTCTTCCGATCATCATACAGGTGATTACTGGCATCATCGGTGGTCAGGCGGTCGGTGCGGCGCTCAAGACGGCGGCGATGGGTCAGCTTCCCAAAATCCTGGGCGGAGCCATTGGCGGCGTCGGTGGTGCGGCGATCCTCGGCAGCCTGCTGGGTGGCGGTG
>NZ_RZRP01001536.1:0-573 GCF_003997795.1 Mesorhizobium sp. M7A.F.Ca.US.005.03.2.1
AATCGGCGAGTTCGGCGGCAAAGCGCGACAGCTGCGAGCCGTTGGTGGTCAGCGTCAGTTCTTCCAGCGCGCCGCTTTCGAGATGCCGCGACAGCGGGCGCACCAGATGCATGATGTTCTTGCGCACCAGCGGCTCACCGCCGGTCAGCCGCAATCGCCTGACGCCCTTTTCGATGAAAACCGTGCACAGCCGGTCGAGCTCTTCCAGCGACAGCAGGTCCTTCTTCGGCAGGAAGGCCATGTCCTCGGCCATGCAATAGGTGCAGCGGAAATCGCAGCGGTCGGTAACCGACACGCGGAGATAGCTGATCGTGCGACCGAAAGGATCAATCATGTCCATGCTTCAAGCGCTTCCCGTGGCCGTGAACGGCTTCGTTATATACCGCTATGTGATACGATCCGGCCTGCTGTTCAAGATAGCGCCTCTCGATCTTTGGTAACATCTCTCAGCCGACATCGCATGTCGGTCGGGCTCATCAGACCTTTTCCCGTTTGGCGAAGCGGCGTAGGGAAGGGCGGATGACACGGGATCGAAGAGCATGACAGAACCGAAAGAACTGAGGGTTGCCAAGG
>NZ_RZRP01001537.1:0-572 GCF_003997795.1 Mesorhizobium sp. M7A.F.Ca.US.005.03.2.1
CGTCACCCAGATCGCCAATTACGGGATGAAGGACGGCAAGATGTTCGACTTCATCTCACGCACCACACCGACCGGCGGCAAGGACCAGAACTTCCTCAGCCAGATCATCAACGGTGCCAGCAAGCTGGCACCCAGCATTCCGGGCGGCGGCGCCTAATTCCTTTCGGCTTCCATTCCGGGAGCCTCATCATCTCAGGCGACCAAAAACCCGCGGGAGCGATCCTGCGGGTTTTTGTTGTGGCCTCGATCAGGGCAAGATCCCCGTATGTTTGCCGGCGATGCTTAAGCCGTCGAAACCCAAGCCGGTAGATGAGATACCGGCGCATTTACCGTATGCAAGAGATCGGCTTGTTGACGCGTCGACATGGCATTGCTCAACAAAAAACCCGCGGGATCGCTCCCGCGGGTTGTTTCGGGCTGAAGCCTAGATCAGCCGTGCGCGAGCACGGCCAGCAGCAGGAGCGCGACGATGTTGGTGATCTTGATCGCCGGGTTGACGGCGGGGCCAGCGGTGTCCTTGTAGGGATCGCCGACCGTGTCACCGGTCACCGAAGCCTTGTGCGCCTCGGAAC
>NZ_RZRP01001538.1:0-570 GCF_003997795.1 Mesorhizobium sp. M7A.F.Ca.US.005.03.2.1
GAAACGCTGGCCGTTTCTGGAAGCCGGGTCGTTTCGCTACGCCTATTTCTCGACCGAAGGCGGCGCCCTGCATTGCCGCAAGATCGCGTCCGGCCTGGCAAAGTGGCTGCGCGCCAACGGCGCCAATGTCTACGAAAACAGCAAGGTCGTCGAGGTCGACGCCGAAGCCGGCCACATCGTGCTCGAAAGCGGCGAGACGATGCAGGCCGACCGCATCGTCGTCGCCGCAGGCGCCTGGGTGCTAAAACTGTTTCCGGAACTGGACGGAGAATTGAAGACCTATCGAACCGCACTTGCCTATGTCGAACCGCCGGCCGACCTCAAGGCGGCCTGGCAGGCGGCACCGGTCGTGCTCGATGTCGGCGGCGCGATCGACGGCTATGTGATCCCGCCCTCCGGCGGCGCCGGCATGAAATTCGGTTCCGGGCTGCACAGGGTGCCGACCAGCGACGCCGACTGGAACCGTCAGCCGGTGGCGGGCGAGGGCGAGGCGATCCGCAACCTGTTTTCGCCGCCGATCGCCCGCATCGCGGAGTATCGCGTGACCGAGGTCGTCACCTGCGCCTACAC
>NZ_RZRP01001539.1:0-570 GCF_003997795.1 Mesorhizobium sp. M7A.F.Ca.US.005.03.2.1
GGGGAGCCTACCCGCAACAGCTGCTCGGGCAGGGCGCTGCGGATGGAATGGCTTGCCTTGCCGGAGATGAAGGTCGTCAGCAGCGTGTTGGCGAAGGCGAAGACGTTCTTCAGGATGATCGAGCCGAGGATGGCGGCCGAAATGACGATCAGCCGGTCGCGCTCGCTCAAGCCCGATCCGACGTGCTGGAGGACGGCGGAGAAGCCTGCCATTCCGGCGGCATCCCCGTGTCCCATGATGATGCCCAGCAACGGGATGATCAGGCCGATGCCGAACCCTTCGAGGACGGCGCTGACCAGGCCGAGAATCACCACCGCCGGAAGCAGGCGCAGTTGCCGCTTTCCGAACGCCCGGAACAGCATCGGCAGGTTTGGCGGCAGCATTGGCATTACAGCGTTTCACCTCGCCTGGGCATTGGCTTGTTGATCTTGGCGCACCGGTTCGGCTCGCGGCCGTCTGACCAGCAGGAGAACCGCGAACCTGGCCGCGCCGAGCAAATTCATGGCGACGATCGGCCAGTGCGGCAGGTTGAGGTCACGATCGAAAGCGGGTTCTCCCGCCAGTTCCCGG
>NZ_RZRP01001540.1:0-569 GCF_003997795.1 Mesorhizobium sp. M7A.F.Ca.US.005.03.2.1
TTGAGATACAGCAGGCCGGTCTCGGGATCGAAGCGTTCGCCGATGTAGTTCTTCTGCGTCTGGAAGCCGGTGTTGAGGCTTTCGCCATAGGTGGCGTAGCTGGTGGCGTCGACGACGGTGCCCGACATGTCGGTGACTTGGCGCACCGAGGCGAGATGTTCGCGGTGCAGGAAGTATTTGGTGGTGTCGACGACCTTGATGTCGGGATGCGGATAGCGCGATCTATGTGCCGGAAACCTATGAAGGCCGGCCGCCGGACGCCGACAGCGCCGACCGCGCCGACATGGTGCAGCGCCTGTCGACACTGACGCCGCAACAGCTGCGCGTGCTGCAGATGCTGCGCCAGGGCCTGCTCAACAAGCAGATCGCCTATGAGCTGCAGGTGGGCGAAACCACGGTGAAGGCGCATGTCTCCGAAATCCTGCGCAAGCTCAATGTCTACAGCCGCACGCAAGCGGTGATCGAGGTTTCGAAGCTGGACAATGCGGAGTTGTTTCGCGATCAGGCTGGGTTTTGAGCTTTTACCCTCCTCCTTGTGGGGAGGGTCGATCCGCGAAGCGGAGCGGGGT
>NZ_RZRP01000153.1:0-9613 GCF_003997795.1 Mesorhizobium sp. M7A.F.Ca.US.005.03.2.1
CATCAGCGCGTCGAAGACTTCGCCGGTGGCCGCGATCGGCACGTGCAGTTCCCAGCCCAGCTCGCCGACATAGGTGACGCGCAGCGCCCGAATTGTGTGGCCGGCGATGGCAATCTCACGCACATGGCCGAATGGGAAGCTCACGTTTGAGACGTCGGCTTCGGTCACGGCCGAAAGCACGTCGCGCGCCCGAGGACCCATCAGCGACAGCGTGCCGAAATCCTCGGTGACATCGACAAGCCTGGCATCGAGCCCTTCGCCGATATGATCGCCGATCCACGAGGAATCATGCGTGCGGAAGCCTGTGCCGGTGACGATGTAGAACTTCTCTTCGGCCAGCCGCGCCACCGTCAGATCGGCCTCGATGCCACCGCGTGTGTTGAGAAGCTGCGTGTAGGTCAGCCGGCCGACCGGCTTGCTGACGTCGTTGGCGCAGACCCAGTCCAGCGCCTTCAGCGCATCGGGCCCGCTCAGCTCGTATTTGGCGAAGGAGGATTGATCGAAGATGCCGACTTTTTCGCGCACATGCCGGTGTTCGTCGCCGACCGCCACAAACCAGTTCTGCCGGCCCATCGAATAGATGTCCTGCGGCTCGACGCCTTCGGGCGCGAACCAGTTAGGCCGTTCCCAGCCGAGCTTCGAGCCGAACACGGCATTTTGCTGTTTCAGCCTGTCGTAGAGCGGCGAGACGATGCGCGGCCTCCCGCTGGCATACTCCTCATGCGGAAAGCCGATCGTATAGTGTTTGCCATAGGCCTCCAGCGTGCGGTCGCAGACCCACTGACGGTCACGGTGCAAATTAGCAAAGCGCCTGATGTCGACCACCCACAGGTCGAGCGGTGCTTCGCCATCGACCACCCACTGCGCCAGCACCCAGCCGGCGCCGCCGCCCGAGGCGATGCCGAAGGCGTTGAAGCCGGCGCCGACAAACATGTTGGCGCATTCGGGCGCTGTGCCGAGAATGAAATTGCCGTCCGGCGTAAAACTCTCCGGCCCGTTGATCATCTGCTTGACGCCGACGGTTTCCAGTGCCGGCACGCGCGCGATCGCTTGGCTCATGTGCTGCTCGAAATGGTCGTAATCATCGTCGAACAGCCTGAATTCCCAATCATTGGGGACGTCGCCGCCGGGGAGACCAGTAGCCCAGGCCTGCGGGTTCGGCTCATAGCCGCCCATCACCAGCCCGCCGACCTCTTCCTTGAAATAGGTGCGCCGGTCCGGGTCGCGGATGGTCGGCGCGTCGGTCGCCAGTCCGTCGATCTTCTCGGTGATGATGTACTGGTGCTTCACCGGCTGCAGCGGCACGTTGATGCCGGCCATGGCGCCGACCTGCCGCGCCCACTGGCCGGCGCAGTTGACCACCTTGTCACAAGCAATGTCGCCCTTGTTGGTCTTCACCGCCGTGATGCGGCCGTCCTTCATTTCGAAGCCGATGACGCGGACATCCTCGAACAGTTTGGCGCCATGCATGCGCGCGCCCTTGGCCAGCGACTGCGTGATGTCGGAGGGGCTCGCCTGGCCATCGGTCGGCAGCCAGGAGGCGCCGACAAGATCGCCGGTTTCCATGAGCGGCCACATTGCCTTGACTTCCGCCGGCGACAGCAATTGCATGTCCATGCCGAAGCTTTTCGCCGTCGTCGCCAGCCTTTTGTACTCGGTCCAGCGGTCGGCATTGGTGGCGAGCCTGAGGCAGCCGGTCATCTTCCAGCCGGTGGCAAGGCCGGTCTCGGCCTCGAGGCCCTTGTAGAGGTCGACGGAGTATTTCAGCACGCGGGTGATCGAAGCCGACGAGCGCAACTGGCCGACAAGGCCGGCGGCATGCCAGGTCGAGCCCGAGGTCAGCTTGCCTTGTTCGAGCAGAACGACATCGGCTTTGTGGTCGCGCGCCAGATGATAAGCCGTCGAACAGCCGATGATGCCACCGCCGATGACGACGATGGCGGCCTGGGTCGGCAATGTCATGATTTCTGCATCCCGTACTTCGTTCTGTAGTTTTCCAGCGCCGTGTCGAGCCGGGCGAGGTTTTCCTCGGTGTAGGCGACGTAGTCGATACCGGGCGCGTCGAGATAGAGCTCGGACACCATGCTCCACATCGCCTCGCGCAGCAGCGAGGCGCATTGCATGGCCGCGTGCGAACGGCGGATCGCTTCGTCCGGTTCTTTCATGAAATAGGCGGTCAGAAAGGCGAAGGATTCCTCGTCGCTCATGCCGGCGTTGGAGGCGGCGCCTGCGAGGTCGAACATCGCCGTGTTGAAGCCGGCATATTCGAAGTCGATCAGCCACAGCCTGTTGCCGTCGTCGAGAATGTTGGCCGGCAACAGATCATTGTGGCCAAAGACGATCGGCAGCAGTTTCTGCGCGCGCTCCAGTTCGTCGGCCAGCGTCAGCAGGCGCGGCAGGTCGCTGCGCTTGCGGCTGCCGCCTTCTTCAAGCGTGCGCCCATAGTCGCGAATGACATGGAACACCCAGAACATGAAACCGGCGCCGGAGACGTGAGTGGGCATCTCCCGGTGAAAGGCGCGCATCAGGGCTGCGACGCGGCCAAGATTGGCGCGTACGTCCTCGGCGAGATAGGTCTTGGCGCCGAGAAACTCTGTGACCATGATGCCCGGTTCGGCATGGCGGACGGCCGGCGCGAAACCGGCGGCATGCGCCGCCCGCGCCGTCATCACCTCGCGCTCGCGAAAGACATGGTGGAACGGATAGTCCTTGCCGAAGCGCACGACGTGTCGTCCCGCCGCGTCCGTGACCACATAATTCGCGTTGCTCAGACCGCCGGGCAGCGGTGCGATCTCGATGCCACCTGTCCAGCAGGGCAGGGCGCGGATGCGATCTTCGGCGGTCACGGAATCATCCCTGGTTTGCTGGGCTTCGACAAGGCGCCGTGAACAGCGCAACGACGGCGGGGAGAAACGTAAATAATCTCGTCGGTGCGGGACGCCAGGATCGGTATCCCGCACCGCACCGACGAGCCCCTTGGCCAGGTTTTTGAGCCCGGCATCCGCCCCCGCGGATCTGAAAATTCCTTGTACAGGCACGTTCCAAACGGCCTGACCACTGAGTTGCGTCTCTGCCCCCAGTCGCAGATCTGAAGCCTGTTGATGTCTTTGATTTCACGCCAGGGTTTCCCGCTTGTCAATAAAAAGCTGTGACTTTTTTTGGGTATTTTGCCTGAAAGCATAAGGTAGTTCCTTTAAAAGCAATTGAATTACCTTAGAATCGGTCAAGAGCATCAGTTCGGGAAACCAGATGGCCCAGTCCAAACGACACGGCGAGATCCTGCGGCTCCTGCAGGAAGAGGGCACCGTCACCATCGCCAGTCTGGCCGACCGGCTGGGCGTGTCGCTCGAGACGGTGCGCCGCGACGTCAAGCCGCTGACCGGTGATGGCTCTGTCCTCAAGATGCATGGCGCCATCGGCCTGCCGTCAATGATCGGCGAAGCGCCGTTCGAGCGGCGCATGCGTGAGAACGCCGACGTCAAGCGGGTCATTGCCCGCATGGTCGCCGCCACCATCCGCGACGGGGAATCCATCATGCTCGACACCGGAACGACGACCTCGTTCCTTGCGCGTGAACTGCTCGGCCACCGGCGCCTGACGGTCGTCACCAATTCCTCGGACATCGCCCGCACGCTGGCCACCGTCAACGGCAACAAGGTCTATATGGCCGGCGGCGAGCTGCGCAGCGATTCCGGCGCTGCTTTCGGCGCCTCGGCGATCGATTTTGTCAGTCGCTTCTCGGTCAGTCACGCCATCATTTCCACCGGGGGGGTCGACGCGGTGATGGGCGTCATGGATTTTGATCTGGATGAGGCCGAGTTCGCCCGCATGGTGCTGTCGCGCGGCCAGCGGTCCCTCGTCATCACCGATCACTCGAAATTCGGCCGTCTTGGTCTGGTCCAGGTCTGCGGCTTCGACAGCTTTTCCGAACTCGCCACCGACCGCTCGCCGCCGCACGACCTGGCCGCCGCCCTTGCGCAGGCCGGCGCCCGGCTCAGCATCGCCGGCGCGGAAGCCGGCTTCTAGCCGAAGACCAGCGATTGGTGGGCGCAGACGCCCGCAAAGGTGCCACCCGATACTGCAAAGGCGATGTTGTGCATCGAACGTGCCGCGTCGCCGGCGGCGTAGACGCCGGGCACGGTCGTCTGCTGCCTGTCGTCGACTGATATCACCGTGCCGAGGAGGCTTTCGGTGAAGCCGCAGCCGAGCTGTTCGGCCAGCGGGCTGGCCATGATATTGCGCGGAGCGGTGAACATCGCCCTGACGCCGGCCTTTCTGCCGTCGTCGAGGTGGACGATCAATCCGCCGGAGCCGTCTTCCTCTAGCTCGGCAACGTTGGTGGGCTCAAACCGCACCTTTCGGCTCTCCAGCGCGCGCATCTGCTCTGTGTCAGGTTCGAACAGGCCATTGCCGAACAGCGTGACATCGCCCCAATCGGTGATCAGCTGTGCCTGATGCATGGACATCGGACCGGTTGCGAGCACGCCGAGCGGCCCGCCGGAAACTTCGTAGCCGTGGCAATAGGGGCAGTGCAGCACGCTCTTTCCCCAGAGCTCGGCAAGCCCGGCAACCTCCGGCAGGATATCGCGCACCCCAGTGGCCAGTACCAGCCGTGCCGCGCCGAATGTCTCGCCACCCTCGGTGGTGATTTCGAAATCGCTGCTGCCAGCGGCTAGGGCCTTGTCGGCGCGCCCGTCGACAACCCTGGCTGCCGGATAGGCCAGTAGTTGGCGCCTTGCGTCATCCAGGATTGCGCCGGGCGCGCGCCCGTCATGTCCGAGGAAGCCGTGCGAATGCTCGGCAAAACGGTTGCGCGGCCGGCCGGCGTCGATCACCAGCACCTTGCGTCCTGCCCGCGCCACCTGGATGGCGGCGGACAGGCCGGCAAAGCTGCCGCCGACGACGGCAAGATCATACTGCATGGCTGGAGACTCCAATGAGGTCAAAACGGCGGCGGAAATCGGCGGTCAGGTCAGCCAGCGTGATGCGGCTCAGCTTCTCCGCCAGCAGCCTTTCGGCGGCGATGCGAAAATCGTCGAGCACGGCGATCACCGCCTGCTCGACGAGGCAGCCGGGGCTTTCCGGATCGGTGCTGAACGGCAGCAGTGTCTCGCCAAGGGCGACGCTGATCTCGGCCAGGGATATTTTCTCGGGCGCCCGCCCGAGCAGCCAGCCGCCACCGTGCCCGCGCGACGAGGTGACGATGCCGGCGTCGCGCAAGCCTGCGATGGTGCGGCGGACCACGACCGGATTGGTGTGGATGAAGGTGGCAAGCTGCTCGGAGGTCAGCGCCTGTTCGGGCTTCTCGGCCATGTGGACGAGAATGTGCAGGGTAGAGGACAGTCGGCTGTTGCGCTTCATGTAACTTAGTTAGTTACGATTGGTGTCGATGTCAAGCACGTCTCATCCGCGCCGAGGCGCAATGTCCACGCAATCCATTCGCGGCAAACAGAACCAGTCGGTGCGCGATTCACCTCGTATGCCGGCGCCAAGGCGTCGGACCCGACATATGCAACGGATTTCGGGTCCGACGCTGACTGCAGCAAACGCCACGCCGACCGATCGAAGCGTTGGATCCAGGATGAAGGTTGCCTGATGCTTTGTCTTTTCTCCAGAGATGGACCGTGGCACCGTTTGGTGTCGGCGTCACCATGTCGCTTCGCATGACGGGGCCGCTGGCAGCCATCCTCGGCTTCGGTCTGTTGGGCGTTTTCTGCCTCGCCTTCACCGAAAAGATCCTGCCAATTCCGCCCTCGCATGTGCTGCTGCTGTTCCTCGGCATGACGGCGGCGCCGGATGCTTCGACGCTGGCGATCCTGCTGATGGTGACGACGCTTGCGTCCGCCAGCGGCTGCCTTGTCTGGTATGCGGTCGGCCGCCGGGTTGGACCTGACCGTGCCGACAGGCTGGTCGAGCGTTTCGGCAAGTACGTGTTCCTGCGTCACGCGACCTACCGCAGGCTCGGCCAGGCCTATCGGCGCAATCACGTCCGGGTGTCCTTGCTGGCGCAGTTCATCCCGACTGTGCGCAATTACCTGCCGATCGCCGCCGGCGCACTCTGCCTGCCCGCTTTGCCCTTCGCGGCCGCGACGCTGCTCGGCGCCACGTTCTGGAACGCGGGCTTTCTCACCACCGGCTATCTGCTGCGCGGCAGCGGCCGGGACTCCTTCACGGTGGGCCTGCGCATCATTGTCATCGTCGTGGCTCTGGAGACGGCATTCATGCTTGCGCTGCGCTATGGCCCCGCATGCCGGCGGCGCATCAAGTTGGCGCTCGGTTGAGCGCCAGCTCTCAGGTCATGGGATAAGCTCTGCAGTCGGCTTTCCTTCATTCGGCCGCCGGTGTTTAGTCCGGGCATGGCTTTCACCATCCGCCAGCTGCAGTTCTTCATCGCCGTTGCCGAGCAAGGCACGGTCTCGGGCGCCGCCCAGAACCTCTCCATCTCGCAATCGTCGGTCACCGAAGCGATCAAGGAACTCGAAAGCGATCTCGGCGTCGAACTGTTCGAACGCCACCCGCGCGGCCTCAACATCACCCACAAGGGTCACCAGTTCCTGCGCCATGCGACGAAAATCCTCGCCGATGTTTCCGACGCGCGCCGCTCTTTCTCCGGCGAGCAGGCGGTGGCGGCCGGCCGGCTGCAGCTCGGCGTCACCTCGCTGGTCGCCGGCTATGTGCTGTCGGATCTGCTCGCCCGCTACCGCCGTGCCTATCCGGGCGTCGAGGTCTCTGCCATCGAGGACAATGGCGATTATCTCGAACACCTCCTGATCGGCGGCAAGCTCGACATTGCCGTCATGGTCACCTCCAATTTGCGCGACCGCACCGCGTTGCAGTCGGAAATCCTCGAAGTCTCGGCCTATCGGCTGTGGCTGCCGCTCGGTCATCCGCTCGTCGGCGCCGACATCATCAGCATTGGCGACATTGCCTCCGAAACGCTGATCATGCTGACCGTCGACGAGATCGAGGAGAATACCGGCAAGCTGCTGACGGCGATCGGCGCCAAGCCGCATGTCGCCTTCCGCACCCGTTCCGTGGAGGCCGTGCGCAGTCTGGTCGCCACCGGTGCCGGCGTGGCGCTGCTGCCCGATCTCGTCTACCGGCCCTGGTCGCTGGAAGGCGACCGCATCGAATCGCGCGATATTTCCGGCTCCTTGCCGGTGGTCCAGGTCGGCATGGTCTGGCGGCGCGGCTCCGGTCTGCCGCAGGCCGCGCGCGATTTCATCGGTCTTGCCCAGTCGCAACGGACGGTCCGCCAGCGTCCCTGAGAGGCCGGCTGCACATCTATCGGAAAAACCGATATCACCCTTCTGATAAATGAATTTGCGAAACCGGAATTTTCAAAGCACTTTCGGTTCAGGGACCAAAGCCGCCATCAGAGCGGCATCAAGCCCAACGGACGAACTGACAGTTTTCAGTCCGCGCGTGACCCCTAACGAAGACCGAAACCGGCTTTCAGGGTCAGGCGCCTAAATGGGAGATCGACAATGAATTCATTCCTGAAGTCATGCACTGCTCTGACGGTCGCGCTGACCTTTTCCGGTCAGGCCGTCGCCCAGGTCAAGGAACTTGGCAAGGGCGAAGGCCAGGTCAACATCGTTGCCTGGCCGGGCTATATCGAGCGCGGCGAAACCGACAAGGGCTATGACTGGGTGACCTCCTTCGAGAAGGAAACCGGCTGCAAGGTCAACGTCAAGACCGCCAACACCTCCGACGAGATGGTCTCGCTGATGAATGAGGGCGGCTTCGACCTCGTCACCGCTTCGGGCGATGCCTCGTTGCGCCTCGTTGCCGGCAAGCGCGTGCAGCCGATCAACACCGATCTCATCCCGAGCTGGAAGACGGTCGACGAGCGCCTCAAGGACGCGCCGTGGTTCACCGTCGGCGGCGCCCACTACGGCGTTCCCTACCAGTGGGGTCCCAACGTCCTGATGTACAACACCGACGTGTTCAAGGAGGCTCCCAAGAGCTGGAACATCGTCTTTGAGGAAATGAAGCTGCCGGACGGCAAGTCCAACAAGGGCCGCGTCCAGGCCTATGACGGGCCGATCCACATTGCGGATGCGGCCAACTATCTGATGTTCCACAAACCGGAACTCGGCATCAAGGATCCCTATGAACTGAACGAGGACCAGTACAAGGCGGCGCTCGAATTGCTGCGCGTCCAACGCACACTGGTTGGCCGCTATTGGCACGACGCCGCCATCCAGGTCGACGATTTCCAAAACGAAGGCGTCGTCGCTTCCGGCTCGTGGCCGTATCAGGTCAACACGCTGGTCGCGGCCAAGAAGCCGGTCGCTTCCACCATCCCGGAGGAGGGCGCCACCGGTTGGGCCGACACCACCATGATGGAGGCCGACGCCGCCAACCCCAACTGTGCCTATATGTGGATGGAACATTCGCTGTCGCCGAAGGTGCAGGGCGATGTCTCAGCCTGGTTCGGCTCACTGCCCGTCGTGCCCGCCGCCTGCAAGGGCAATGAGCTTTTGACCGACGAGGGTTGCAAGACCAACGGCTACGAGAACTTCGACAAGATCAAGTTCTGGAAGACGCCGGTGTCGAAATGCGCCACCCAGAACGATCAGTGCGTGCCCTACTATCGCTGGGTGTCGGACTATATCGGCGTCATCGGCGGACGATGAGCATCCTTACCTCCCCCTTGTGGGGAGGGTCGACGCATAGCGTCTGGGTGGGGTCTGCTCGGGGTTTTTCGAGACACCCCCACCCGCGGCTTCGTCGCGACCTCCCTAAGGGGGAGGTGGGACGTCGCGCGACATCAACACATCAAACCGGCAACGGACTGACATCTCATGACCTCCGCCGTCTCCTTCCAGAAAGCCTCGCGCCATTTCGGCAGCGTGCGCGCGGTCGACGCGGTCGATCTCGACATCGCGCCGGGGGAATTCTTCGCCATGCTCGGGCCGTCCGGTTCCGGCAAGACCACTTGCCTGCGCCTCATCGCCGGCTTCGAGCAGCCGACATCGGGCTCGATCTCGATCTTCGGCGACCGCGCCGAGGGCGTTCCGCCCTATCGCCGCAACGTCAACACCGTGTTCCAGGACTATGCGCTGTTCCCGCATCTGAACGTGCTCGACAACGTTGCCTACGGGCTGATGGTCAAGGGCGTCGGCAAGGCTGAGCGGCACAAGGCGGCGGAAGAGGCGCTGTCACTGGTGCGGCTGCCCGGCTATGGCGCCCGCCGGCCCGGCCAGCTTTCCGGTGGCCAGCGCCAGCGCGTGGCACTCGCCCGCGCGCTGGTCAACCAACCAAAGGTGCTGCTGCTCGACGAGCCGCTCGGCGCGCTCGACCTCAAATTGCGCGAGAACATGCAGGAGGAGTTGAAGTCGCTGCAGAAGGCGCTCGGCATCACCTTCGTCTTCGTCACTCACGACCAGGGCGAAGCGCTGTCGATGGCCGACCGCGTCGCCGTCTTCAACGATGGCAAGATCATGCAGATCGGCACTCCGGAAGATATCTACCAGCGGCCGAGGACCCGCTTCGTCGCCGATTTCGTCGGCTCCTCCAATGTGCTGCCGCCGGATTTCGTGCAGCGCTATTCCGGCCAGCATCGCTGGGGGAGTCTCCGCCCTGAATCCATTCGCGTCGGCCGCGC
>NZ_RZRP01001541.1:0-568 GCF_003997795.1 Mesorhizobium sp. M7A.F.Ca.US.005.03.2.1
GTGGAGCGCATTGTCCAGATTGTCACCGACGCTGGCGTCGCGCTGTCAGGCGCGCAATTCGGAGCTTTTTTCTACAATGTCCTCGATGACACGGGGGACAGCTATGTGCTCTACGCCCTGTCGGGAGCGCCACGCTCCGCTTTCGAAAATTTTCCCATGCCACGCAACACGGGCGTCTTCGAGCCTACTTTTCGCGGGACGGGCGTGGTGCGTTCCGATGATATCCTCATGGATGTGCGCTATGGAAAAAATCCGCCGAGGAAGGGAATGCCGGAAGGCCATCTTCCCGTGCGATCCTATCTTGCCGTGCCGGTCATTTCGCGATCGGGCGAAGTGCTGGGTGGGCTGTTCTTCGGACATTCCGGTTGCGGTGTCTTTGCCGCAGAGCATGAGACAGCCTTGCTGGGGCTGGCCGGTCATGCCGCCACGGCAATCGACAACTCCCGACTGTTCAAAGCGCTGCAGACGCTCAACGCCACTCTTGAGCAGCGTGTGGCTGAGGAAGTTGCCGAACGCGTCCGAGCAGAAGAGCACCTGCGCCAGGCGCAGAAGATGGAGGCCGTGGGAC
>NZ_RZRP01001542.1:0-567 GCF_003997795.1 Mesorhizobium sp. M7A.F.Ca.US.005.03.2.1
GCAGCGTCGATGCCACCCAGGACGCGCTGGCGGCCATGCAGGCGGGCGACCTCGACGTAACTGTGTTCCAGGACGCGGCCGGCCAGGGCGCCGGCGCTCTCGATGCGGCGCTCAAGCTCTCCAAGGGCGAGAAGGTCGAGCACAAGGTCTACGTGCCCTTCCAGCTGGTGACACCAGCCAACATCGACAAGTTCCTGAAGAAGAACTGAGCCGCCAGCGGTTCGATACGGAGCGGCGCTCTCGATCAAGACAGCGCCGCTCCCCTCTCTCCCTCAGCGCCGGCACGGCGCGAGGGCGACCGCGGCTGATGGAGGACAGAATACGTGGCACAGACATCTCATGGCGTCGGCGGCGTCGGTTATGATGCGAAGAAGCGCACATGGCCGGCCGAGTTCAATGTTTTTCTGGCACTGGTCATTCTCGTCGTCATCTTCGAACTGATCGGCCGCATCTTTCTCGGCGACAGCTTTCTGTTCAACACACGCAGCGATGTCGGCGGCATCTTCAACGAAGCGCGCCTGCAGATCATCATCCTGCAGGTGTCGATCGTCGGCATCATCGCCATCG
>NZ_RZRP01001543.1:0-566 GCF_003997795.1 Mesorhizobium sp. M7A.F.Ca.US.005.03.2.1
CCCCATACGGCGCGTGGAAAATAGAAACCGCGCTGGTTGAGAAAGGAGCCGAACGGCAAATTGATGCTGTCGCGTGGCGCCGGCAGTACGGCCAGCACGCCGGAATACCAGAAGAAGATGACCAGCAGCGGCGGGATGTTGCGGAAGACCTCGACATAGACGGTGCAGATCTTCCTGATCAGCCAGTTCTTCGAGAGCCGGCCGATGCCGATGACGAAGCCGATGATTGTCGCGGTGATGATGCCGACGATAGCGACGATGACCGTGTTGAGGAGGCCGACCAGAATGGCGCGGCCATAGGTCGAATCCGACGAATAGGCGATCGCGCTCTCGCTGATATCGAAGCCGGCGCGGCCCTTGAGGAAGCCGAAGCCTGAAGCGATGCGCAACCGCGTCAGGTTGTCGATAACGTTGTGGGCAATCCACCAGACGCCCGCCACCAGCAGCACGACGACCAGCAGCTGGAAGAATATGCCCCGGATTTTCGGATCGTTGATGAAGGAACCGCGGCTGGGCTCCTCGCGAAGTA
Organism: Mesorhizobium sp. M7A.F.Ca.US.005.03.2.1; assembly: GCF_003997795.1. NCBI lineage: Bacteria > Pseudomonadati > Pseudomonadota > Alphaproteobacteria > Hyphomicrobiales > Phyllobacteriaceae > Mesorhizobium > Mesorhizobium sp. M7A.F.Ca.US.005.03.2.1. The sequence continues at coordinate 530 of NZ_RZRP01001543.1, forward strand.
CGTCCTGCGATGCCATTCGACCGTCCCCTGGAAAGAG
>NZ_RZRP01001544.1:0-565 GCF_003997795.1 Mesorhizobium sp. M7A.F.Ca.US.005.03.2.1
TTTCAGGACGGCGCTGTCGCCGTCGGCGGCATGATCTCGCGCAATCCTGTCCTGGTGGGCGGCTCGACGGCGTTCCTGGTGACGCTGTTCTATGTCTCCGCAAATGCCTTGTGGTACCAACCTTTCCCGCATGCCGGCGCATTTTTTGCGACCCGCAGCATTGCGGGCTTTCCGCACGCGACGCCCGACGAACCGGAGACGACATTCAACATCGTGCGGCCATCCGGCGCGCCGGCACCGATCAAGGGCGATCCGGTGGTCGAGCAGGTGCAAGGCATATTGAAGGATCTCGATTTCTATTCCGGGACGGTCGACGGCATTTCCGGACCCAACACCCGCAAGGCCATCCAGGACTATCAGCAGAAGGTCGGGCTCAGTGCGTCCGGCGAGATCGACGCGCTTCTGCTCGATCAACTGGGCGCGACGCCGAAGACAGCTTCCGTCGTGCCCAGGCCGCAGCCGCGCCCGGATATGCCGGCCGCCGTTCCGGTGTCTTTGCAGACAGGTTCGGGACAGACAAATTCCGGGCAGGCGGATGCCGCGACGCAAGCGCCCGATGCCCGCA
>NZ_RZRP01001545.1:0-565 GCF_003997795.1 Mesorhizobium sp. M7A.F.Ca.US.005.03.2.1
TCCGCAATCACCCACCTTTGCCGTCCGCGTCAGCCTGCCCAACGATCCGCGTGTGCTGCTCGGCATGACCGCCAGCATCGAAGCCACGGCGGCCAATGAGCGGCAGCTGGTCTCGATCCCCCTGAGCGCACTGGCCGAGCAAGGCACCCAATCGATCGTCTGGACCGTCGATCGTGGCGCCGACACCGTTCATGCTCGTCCGATCAAGGTTGCCGAGTTCGCCGCCGATGGCGTGCGTGTCGCGGAGGGTTTGAAACCCGGCGATGTCGTGGTCGCCGCCGGCACGCAATTCATGACCGAGAACCTCAAGGTGAAGCTCGCCGGTGATACGGCGCTGCAATCGGCATCCGCGGCGGACGGCGACGCCAAGCAGGTGCGCTGACGACAGACAACCGGCTGCGCGTTCCCGCAGTCGCTGGTTTCCGGGCGGCAGGCGCCCGACCGAGACGCTCGATTGATGTAACCCCCACATCGATTTCGCGTCCCACCGCGATGAGTGCTTCTCCGCTGGGAGAGCCTTGCCGCCCGGAAGCCACTACGAACCCTCGATTTTGTTGCGCTAGAT
>NZ_RZRP01001546.1:0-565 GCF_003997795.1 Mesorhizobium sp. M7A.F.Ca.US.005.03.2.1
TCTCGGCACAGCGCGCGACAGCGAGGTCGACGACGAGATGCGGCTGTCCGAAAGCGGGCAGGCCGATGATCATTGCGGTGTAGCCGGCCAGGGCGGCGCCATAGGCTTCCGGATTGCGCAGCAGCGACGAGACGAAGGTGCAGATGCCGATCCAGACGGCAAGCACAGTCACCAGCACCCAGGGGTTGGTGCCGAAAACGGTGGTGATGCCGATCGCGGCGATGCCGCCGACCAGCGTGCCGAGCAGCCGGTAGAAGCCCTTCGCCAGCACCATGCCGGCAACCGGCTGGGCGACGATGAACACCGTCATCATGGCCCATTGCGGATGGTCGAGCTTCAGCGCATAGGCTGCCAGCAGCGCGATCAAGCCGGCTGAAACGGTGCGCAAGGCAAAGATCCAGTCGGAGCGCGTCGGCTGCGTCAACCCGGCTAAACTCGTCTCGAAATAGCCTTTCAGCCGCGTCCTGGTCACATGCTCGTCTCCGCAACTGGAGCCTTGTTATGGACCGGCTGGCGGCTAGATATCCAGCACTTCCGTCTCGGCGAATTCGGCGCGTTCCTGGAT
>NZ_RZRP01001547.1:0-564 GCF_003997795.1 Mesorhizobium sp. M7A.F.Ca.US.005.03.2.1
TGAGTCGGCCAGGGGCTTTCCTCTTCCGTATGCAGGCTCCAGTGGAAAATGCCGCTGACGCGACCGGACGCAGAAACTTGACCAGATGGCCGGCCGCGTCAACCTCTCGAGCCATAACAAATGCGTGCCGGCGGCGCCGCGGCAAACTCCGGCTTTGACAAATCCTGCCAGCTTGATATCATTTGCATACGAATGAATTTTCCGACCCCTGTGCTGGAAGGATCTTTCGAAGTACCAGCTCTGGAAGGCCTCTTTTCGGGAAGGCAAAGCGTGATCCGTTACGCGAAACCCACCTCGGTCGACGAAGCGCTCGCTTTGCTTGGCGAGGGCGCCTGGCGCATCCTTGCCGGCGGCACCGATTTCTATCCGGCACAGGGCAGCAAACCGATCCGCGACAATGTTCTCGACGTTAACGGCCTGGCGGCGCTTTGCGGCATTGCCGAGACGAGCGACCATTTCGTCATCGGCGCGCGCACGACCTGGACCGACATCGTCCGCCATCCCTTGCCGCCGGCCTTCGAGGCGCTGAAGCAGGCGGCGCGAGAGGTCGGCTCGGCGCAGATC
>NZ_RZRP01001548.1:0-562 GCF_003997795.1 Mesorhizobium sp. M7A.F.Ca.US.005.03.2.1
CCACAGGCCCAAGGGTGCAGGCTCTTGATTGGCCCGGCCTCACTCGTGCAGGTGATTTCGAAACGACCTACCTGCACCAAAGGAACCCCGCAGCTTAGTGGTGACGGAAGCTTTCGGATGGCACGATTTTTCTTTGATAGTGGCGATCACGATGTGGTCATCCAGGACGAAATCGGCATCGAATGTGCCGGTCTGGAGGAGGTGCGCCGCGTGGGCTTCGAAGGCCTTATCGACCTTACGAAAGATGCACTGACCGAGGTGGACGGGCAGCAAGTATTTGTTGAAGTGCGGAACGAAAACGGCGACAGGATTCTGAGGCTGAGCATCTCGCTTCAGATCAAGCGGATGAGATAACGTGCGATAGGACTTGCTTCGACAGAACGCTGCCGAACGCCGGCACCCCAAACGGAGCGGCGACGAAGCCGAATGCCCCGTGGCCGGACTGTCGCACGAAGATGCCGCCGCCATTTGCGACCAGCTCGGGTTCTCCACATTGGAGAAATCGGAAAGCCGCAGCAGAAGGGCATGCCCGCCTCAGTGGCGCAATCCGACTGATTTAATC
>NZ_RZRP01001549.1:0-561 GCF_003997795.1 Mesorhizobium sp. M7A.F.Ca.US.005.03.2.1
GGCCGATATTGCCTGCCTTGGCCCGGGTAAAGCCTTCCGCCATGTGCGAGGCGCCCTCGACGTGACGGGCAAGCACGTGGCGGATCGTTCCCCTCGCCTTCAGCGCCGAATAGAACGGATTGATCGCCGCGCCCGGCACGCCGAAAGCGCAGGAAATGCCTTCCTTTTCGAGAACGAGAACCGCGGCATCGACAGCGCGCATCCTGGCCATTTTCCAGCCCGCCACGGGTTTGTCATTGTTGGATTGGCTGAGGATGTCAGCACGCCGGCTATTTTTCAATTTTTTCAGAATATTTTTTCATTTAGAGAAAACAACGGCTATATGCTGATTTTATTGGATTTTCCGTTTTCCAGGAATCCTGGCCTGCGATTCTAGTGAAAAATTTTTTCATTGTGCATTTGGCGAAATCGGTCGAGAATGACGCCATGGAAACCACGGAAAAACGCCAGCGCGGCCGGCCGCGCGCTTTCAATGGGCCCTCGGAGGCCAGTTCGGTGCAGTCGCTCGATCGGGCGCTGCGGATCCTGGCCATTGTCGCGGAAGGCAGCGGCCTGTCGCTA
>NZ_RZRP01001550.1:0-560 GCF_003997795.1 Mesorhizobium sp. M7A.F.Ca.US.005.03.2.1
AGGTTTTTGCGCGCGACGAAGCGCGTCCCGCGGAGAATCGATCGCCGGCGCCAGGCAAAGCCGGTGCCCCGGCGGCGGAGGCCCACAGACCGGTGGAGTCGGCGGTCTCGCCCGCCGCTGTAGTGCCACGGCCGGAACAGAGCGCCCGTCGGCCGCCGGTCCAGGAGCTTCCGGTGTTTGCGGCGCTTGACCTTGGCACCAACAATTGCCGGCTGTTGGTCGCCGTGCCGACGCGGCATGGCCAGTTCCGCGTCATCGACGCCTTTTCTCGCATCGTCCGGCTGGGCGAGGGGCTCACCGCCAATGGCCGGCTCGGCCAGCCGGCGATGGACCGCGCGGTCGAGGCGCTGAAAATCTGCGGCGACAAATTGCGCAACCGCAAGATCAGAAAAGCCCGGCTGATCGCCACCGAGGCCTGCCGCACGGCCGAAAACGGCGTCGAGTTCATCGACCGCGTCGAGCGCGAGGCCGGCCTGAAGCTCGAGATCATCGACCGCCAGACCGAAGCGCGGCTGGCGGTGTCCGGCTGCGGCTCGCTGGTCGAGCGCGACACTCAAGGC
>NZ_RZRP01000154.1:0-9524 GCF_003997795.1 Mesorhizobium sp. M7A.F.Ca.US.005.03.2.1
GGCATGCTCCGGCCACGGCTACAAGTTCGGCGCGGCGGTCGGCAGGCGCGTTGCCGCTGCTGTCGGCGATGGGGATATCGCCGGTCTGAAGGCATGGCTGCGGGCGGAGGTCGCCTGAAACACGAGGCCAAATCCGCAGCGGTTCAATGATTGAGTTCGTCTGCGGCGGCAATGACTTCGGACACAATCGCCCGAACGTCATCCAAGGTCGTCCTGTGATTGACGAAACACGCCCGCAGCGCGAATTGACCGTTGATCGTTGCATTCGACAGATACACGCGGCCGCGCGCGATCACACGGCGCAGGATCGCTTCATTGTCCTTAGAGCGGTGACGGAAACAGACCGCGCTTAGCGATACCGGCGCAAGCTGCTCAAGCTCCGGCTGTGAAGCGATTGCCTGTGCCAGCATCTGGGCATGGTAGAGATCGCGCGCGATGGCTTCGCGATAGGCACGGCGCCCGTGATACTGCAGCGACATCCAGAGCTTCAGCGCACGGAAGCGCCGAGACAGTTCGATCGACTCTTCAAAGAATGCAAATGCTTCCGTTGGGTCTTCGCTCAATATCCTGACGTAGTCGTCGCTGTGCGAGAAAGTCGTGCGCGCAATGTCTGGGTGGCGATTGAGCAGGCAGCCGCAATCGAGTGGCTGATAGAGCCATTTGTGCGCATCGAGCGACAGCGAATCCGCCAAAGACAGTCCCTGGAACTTTTCCGGGACGGTCAGGGCCGCCAGTCCCCCATAGGCCCCATCGACATGCATCCACAACGCTTCCCTGCGGGCAATGTCTGCGATTTCGGGAAGGGGATCGATCGCACCGGAGATGATGGTGCCGGCCGTGGCCACGATGGCGATGGGCATGTTGCCGATGCCGCGGTCGGCTGCAATAGCTGCCTGGAGGGCATCCGTCCGCATCCTGAATTTGTCGTCGACAGGGATCAAACGGAGATTTTTTCTACCGATCCCCAACAGCGCGACGGCCTTGGGAATGGACATGTGCACTTGCTCGGAAGCATAGATCACGCACGGTCGCACGCCTGTTTCGTTGGCTGGCAGCTTCGCTTCCCGCGCCATCGCCAGGGCCATGAGGTTCGCCGTCGAGCCGCCGCCGCACAGGCTGCCTGTAAATCCGGGGCAACCGACAGCCTCCGCCAACCATTCGACGACGGCGCGTTCGATCGATGTCGCAGCCGGTGCCGAGCGCCACGACGTCACATTCTGATTGAGCACCGCAGCCAGCAATTCCCCCAGCGCGCCGATCGGTTCGCCGGAGCCGACGACATAACCGAAGAACCTGCCGGTTGAAGGCCGCACATGCTCCGCTATCGACTTGAAATCCTGCAAGACTTCCCGACCACGACCGCTCTCCTGCCAAGGCCGCGAGAAGAGTTCCGTCGTCTGTTTGCCGCTGGTCGTGGGATACGTCCGACGTTCCTCGAGGGAGGCCCAATAGCCTTTGGCAAGCGCCAAGGCTTCTTCGGCAAGGTCTGACAATTCCTGATTGGAAATTTCCAGGTCGCGCATGCCCTCAGCCCAACGGAGATCCGCTGCGAAGCAGGGTACGCCATGCGCGCTAATCCTGGCAATGCCTGGGAATATGCACCCGCCGCCAACTGGATGAGCCTTCCCGGACCAACACACGACGCGCGACGGTCTGGTAGGAGGCGGGGACATCGATGACGCGCCTTTGTTCCGGCCGCACCAGCACCTCCTCGGCGATGCTGTCATATTGTGCGGGAATGACGACGCGCCGCGTGCGTTCGGGCTGGATCACGACGGTCTCTGCGACGCGTTCGTAGCGCGCCTTGTGCCATACCTTGCACAGCACCTTGCGGCCATGGATGACGCGCCATTCCCAGGAATAGCCGCCATCGACCCGGACCGTACGGTAGACGGTGCGGGTGACGGCCGGTACGATCTGGTAGGTCACTTGCGCCGGAACGGTCATCACGACGCGCTCGCGCGTGCCATAGATAGGGGCGATATAGTCGACCTGCTGACCGGGCGGACTGATCATCACGTCTTCATAGACCGTGTCATAGACGGCCGGACTGCGGACCGGCTCATAACATTCGACGGCGCGGCCGCCGGCCGCCGTCTGCGAAATCGTGCCGAGCACGGTCAGGCCGGCAATGGTGAAGCATGCGGTTTTCCCGGGCATGGCACTCCCCCTGTTGAACTCTATGCATAAGTTCAACGTTGAATTGTAGAGGAAGCCGTCTCGGAAAAAAGCGGTTTCGGCGCATTTCGTTAAGTGACGCGGTTAAGAAACTGCTACGTTGCGGGGCCGGCGATGCGGCTCCGGACCCGCGGAAGCATCCGCCGCCGCGAATCCTTGGTCAGAAAGCTTGATTCGACTTACCCAGATGGCTAGGAGGGGTCGGCCTTGCACAAGGACGAGCCGGCATCCTATTTACGGAATAACGATCCAGAACCGATTCTGCCCGATCTGCCGGCATTCCCGGCGCCGGAATCCCACCGCGAGATAAGAGATACCTGATGAAGAACCCCGTCGAAACCTACATGAACCTCGTTCCGATGGTGGTCGAACAGACCAATCGCGGCGAGCGGGCCTACGACATTTTCTCGCGCCTCCTCAAGGAGCGCATCATTTTCATCACCGGTCCGGTCGAGGACGGGATGGCGACGCTGGTCTGCGCGCAGCTTTTGTTCCTCGAAGCTGAGAATCCGAAGAAGGAAATCAACCTTTACATCAATTCGCCGGGCGGCGTCGTCACCTCGGGCATGGCGATCTACGACACCATGCAGTTCATCAAGCCGGCCGTGTCGACGCTCTGCATCGGCCAGGCGGCTTCGATGGGTTCGCTGCTCCTGACTGCCGGTCACAAGGACATGCGCTTTGCCACGCCGAACGCCCGCATCATGGTTCACCAGCCTTCCGGCGGCTTTCAGGGCCAGGCATCCGACATCGAGCGCCATGCCCTGGATATCATCAAGCTGAAGCGTCGCCTCAACGAGGTCTACGTCAAGCACACCGGCAAGAGCTATGAAGAGATCGAGAAAACGCTCGACCGCGACCAGTTCATGACCGCCGACGAAGCCAAGGATTTCGGCCTCATCGACAAGGTCATTTCGTCGCGCGAGGCGGCCGAAGGGGCGCTGGCATAAAGGCAAGTTGGCAGTTGGATGGCACCATCACGCGCTTTTGGCGCGTCTTGCGGCATTTCGGCCACAATTGGCTGTTCCCTCGGGGGACAGGATTGCCTACGTTAAGGCTATGTTGAGTTTCGGCGGCTTAGCTTTATGCGGGGTTGTCGCGAATCATTGCCACGTTTTCTGATTTGTGTTTCGTACGGAATGCGTTGCGGGAGCCGGGACACACTGGCGGCGGCGGATTCCCGCGATAGATAGAGTATGCGCCCTTTCAGCCAGACCATCGGCGGGCGGCCATGAAAGGACATGAAAATGAGCAAGGTCGGCAACAACAGCGGCGATTCCAAGAACACGCTTTACTGCTCGTTTTGCGGCAAAAGCCAGCACGAAGTGCGCAAGCTGATCGCCGGTCCGACGGTCTTCATCTGCGACGAGTGCGTCGAACTCTGCATGGACATCATCCGTGAAGAGAACAAGACCTCGATGGTGAAGTCGCGCGAAGGCGTGCCGACACCGCAGGAGATCCTCAAGGTTCTCGACGACTATGTCATCGGTCAGCCCTACGCCAAGCGCGTGCTGTCGGTGGCGGTCCACAATCACTACAAGCGCCTCGCGCATGCCGGCAAGAACAACGATGTCGAACTGGCGAAGTCCAACATCCTTTTGATCGGCCCGACCGGTTGCGGCAAGACGCTGCTCGCGCAGACGCTGGCCCGCATCATCGATGTGCCGTTCACCATGGCTGACGCGACGACGCTGACCGAAGCCGGCTATGTCGGCGAGGACGTCGAAAACATCATCCTGAAGCTGTTGCAGTCGGCCGACTACAATGTCGAGCGCGCCCAGCGCGGCATCGTCTACATCGACGAAATCGACAAGATTTCGCGCAAGTCGGACAATCCCTCGATCACCCGCGACGTGTCGGGCGAGGGCGTGCAGCAGGCGCTCTTGAAGATCATGGAAGGCACCGTCGCCTCCGTGCCGCCACAGGGCGGCAGGAAGCACCCGCAGCAGGAATTCCTGCAGGTCGATACAGCCAACATCCTGTTCATCTGCGGCGGCGCCTTCGCCGGGCTGGACAAGATCATCTCGGATCGCGGCCGCAAGACGTCGATCGGCTTCGGCGCGGTCGTCGCTTCGCCGGAGGATCGCCGCACTGGCGATGTTTTCCGCCTGGTCGAGCCCGAGGACCTGTTGAAGTTCGGTCTTATCCCTGAGTTTGTCGGCCGTCTGCCGGTCTTGGCGACGCTGGAAGACCTCGACGAACCGGCGCTGATCCAGATCCTGACCGAGCCGAAGAACGCGCTGGTCAAGCAGTATCAGCGGCTATTCGAGATGGAAAATGTCGACCTGACCTTCCATGAGAACGCTCTTTCGGCGATCGCCAAGCGCGCCATTGAGCGCAAGACCGGCGCGCGCGGCCTGCGTTCGATCATGGAGGCGATCCTGCTCGACACGATGTTCGAGCTTCCCGCACTCGAAGGCGTGCGCGAAGTGGTGATTTCGGAGGAGGTGGTGACCGGCAGTGCCCGGCCGCTCTACATCTACTCCGAGCAGAAGGAAAAGAAGGGCAATGTCAGCGCCTGACATGAGCCCGCAGCGAAATTCTGAAACGGCGCCGCAAGGCGCCGTTTTGCTGTCGCACAGCGGTTTTGCGCGGCGTACGGGCTGGCGTCGCAAATGTGTCACTCGCGGACGGGTTGGGAGTGCGGATTTGGACACGCCCCTTGATCTTTGGGGGTCGTGCATCCAACTAACTGGAGAAGGCCGAGGTGCCCGATTTCTGTGCTGTAAAACTCCCGTCACAAACGGTGGTAGGCGGAACGATCCCCGGTCGTTAATATAAGATTCGCGGTTGGCTCAATTAGCGGCCGCGACATGAAAGGTTGGACAATGGCCAAAGTATCCAAGGCACCCAGCGACGGCGTCTTCGCAGTTCTCCCACTGCGCGACATCGTGGTGTTCCCGCATATGATCGTTCCGCTCTTCGTCGGGCGTGAGAAGTCGATCAAGGCGCTGGAAGAGGTGATGGGTCAGGAAAAGCAGATCCTGCTTGCCACCCAGATGAATGCCGCCGATGACGATCCCGAGCCCGATGCCATTTTCGACATCGGCACGCTCGCCAATGTGCTGCAATTGCTCAAGCTGCCCGACGGCACCGTCAAGGTTCTGGTCGAAGGCGCTTCGCGTGCGAAAATCGTCTCGTTCACTGACCGTCCCGATTTCCACGAGGCCCGCGCCGCGGCGCTGGTCGAGCCGGAAGAGGAAGAGGTCGAGGTTGAGGCGCTGGCGCGTTCGGTCGTCACCGACTTCGAGAATTACGTCAAGCTGAACAAGAAGATCTCGCCCGAAGTGGTGGGTGCTGCCAGCCAGATCGACGACTACTCCAAGCTCGCCGACACGGTTGCCTCGCATCTCGCCATCAAGATCCCCGAGAAGCAGGAGATGCTGGCCACGCTTTCGGTCAAGGAGCGGCTGGAAAAGGCGATGGGCTTCATGGAAGCCGAAATCTCCGTCCTGCAGGTGGAGAAGCGCATCCGCTCGCGTGTCAAGCGCCAGATGGAGAAGACGCAGCGCGAGTACTACCTGAACGAGCAGATGAAGGCGATCCAGAAGGAACTCGGCGAAGGCGAGGACGGCCGCGACGAGGCCGCCGAGATCGAGGCGCGCATCAAGAAGACCAAGCTCTCCAAGGAGGCCCGCGAAAAGGCGGAAGCCGAGTTGAAGAAGCTCCGGACGATGTCGCCGATGTCGGCTGAATCGACCGTCGTGCGCAACTATCTCGACTGGATCCTGTCTATCCCGTGGGGCAAGAACTCCAAGGTCAAGCAGGATCTGGCTTTCGCGCAGAACGTGCTCGATACCGACCATTTCGGCCTCGACAAGGTCAAGGAGCGCATCGTCGAGTATCTCGCCGTGCAAAGCCGCCAGAAGAAGCTGAAGGGGCCGATCCTGTGCCTCGTCGGCCCTCCCGGTGTCGGCAAGACCTCGCTCGGCAAGTCGATCGCCAAGGCGACTGGACGCGAGTTCATCCGCATGGCGCTGGGCGGCGTGCGTGACGAGGCCGAGATCCGTGGCCACCGGCGCACCTATATCGGCTCGATGCCCGGCAAGGTCATCCAGTCGATGAAGAAGGCCAAGAAGTCCAACCCGCTCTTCCTGCTCGACGAGATCGACAAGATGGGCCAGGACTTCCGTGGCGATCCGTCATCGGCGTTGCTCGAGGTCCTCGATCCGGAACAGAATTCGACGTTCATGGACCACTACCTCGAGGTCGAATACGATCTGTCGAGCGTCATGTTCGTGACGACGGCGAACACGCTGAACATCCCGGCGCCCTTGATGGACCGCATGGAGATCATCCGTATCGCCGGCTACACCGAGGACGAGAAGATCGAGATCGCCAAGCGGCACCTGATGCCTAAGGTGATCCGCGATCACGCGCTGCAGCCGAAGGAGTTTTCCGTCGGTGAGGACGCGATCCGCGCCATCGTCCAGACCTACACCCGTGAAGCGGGCGTCAGAAGCCTCGAGCGCGAGCTGATGAAGCTCGGGCGCAAGGCGGTGACCGAGATCCTGAAGACGAAGAAGAAGACGGTGAACATCACGGCGGCGAACCTCGCCGATTACCTCGGTGTTGAACGCTTCCGCTTCGGTCAGGTCGAGGCTGACGATCAGGTCGGTGTCGTTACCGGACTCGCCTGGACGGAAGTCGGCGGCGAGCTGCTGACGGTCGAAGGCGTCATGATGCCCGGCAAGGGCCGCATGACGGTGACCGGCAATTTGCGCGACGTGATGAAGGAATCGATTTCGGCGGCGGCCTCCTATGTCCGCTCGCGCGCCGTCGATTTCGGCATCGAGCCGCCGCTGTTCGACAAGCGCGACATCCACGTGCACTTGCCGGAAGGCGCCACGCCGAAGGACGGCCCGTCTGCAGGTGCTGCCATGGCGACAGCTATTGTGTCGGTACTGACGGGTATTCCGGTCCGGGCGGATGTGGCGATGACCGGCGAGATAACGCTTCGCGGCCGCATCCTGCCGATCGGCGGGCTCAAGGAGAAGCTGCTCGCCGCACTGCGCGGCGGCATCAAGAAGGTGCTGATCCCGGAAGACAATGCCAAGGATCTGGCGGAGATTCCGGACAATGTGAAGAACGGCATGGAGATCATTCCTGTCTCACGTGTCGGCGAGGTGTTGCGCCACGCGCTGGTGCGTATGCCGGAGCCGATCGAATGGGTCGAGCCGGTCAATCCGCCGGCTGCGACAGACAGTGCCGACGACGCTGGAAAGTCCCTGGCGCATTAGAGCGCCGGGCGTCCATCTGGACGCACAAAGGACGCTCTAACGCTTAGACTTGCGCATGGCCCTTGCCGCAAACCGGCTACGGTTTTCGGGGCCATGCGTTGGTTTTCGTCGAGGTTGCAGCGCACAAACGGAGAGCCGGGCCTGACGCCCGGCTTTTTCATGTGAAAAACCCCGGAATTCCGGGCTTTTTCCGCTTTTTTCCTGCCTTTTCGACTTGGTTGCGGGAGCGCTTCTTTCTAAAGTCCGTTTCCTGCCGGATGAGTCGATAGTTCCGGTGTTCTCATGGAAGGGAATTTTTATGAACAAGAACGAACTGGTGTCCGCTGTCGCCGACGCCGCGAGCATTTCGAAGGGTGACGCGCAGTCGGCGGTCGATGCGGTATTTTCCGTGATCACCGGCGAACTGAAGAAGGGCGGCGATGTCCGGCTTGTCGGCTTTGGCAATTTCACCGTGTCAAAGCGTGCCGCCTCGACCGGCCGCAATCCTCAGACCGGCGCCGAAGTGAAGATCCCGGCGCGTACCGTGCCGAAGTTCTCGGCCGGCAAAGGCCTCAAGGACGCAGTCAACTAAGCGTTTTTTCTTTTCAGAGACCTCAGAAAAGCCGGGCTTGCCCGGCTTTTCATTTTGGTGCCCTACGTTGGTTCATGCGACCAGAAAAGCCGGGCTTGCCCGGCTTTTCATTTTGGTGCCCTACGTTGGTTCATGCGACCAGAAAAGCCGGGCTTGCCCGGCTTTTCATTTTGGTGCCCTACGCCGGTTCATGCGACCAGAAAAGCCGGGCTTGCCCGGCTTTTCATTTTGGTGCCCGACGCTGACGCGACGCGGCCGGCTTATGCGGTCGGCGCATCAGTGCGCATAAGACCTTCCTCCTTGAGGTCCGCCCAAAGTGCTGCGGGCAGTTTCGCATCGAGCAGCGAGCGATTGCTCTCGACTTCGCTCGGCCGTTGGCCACCGGGGATCACCGAAACGACTGAAGGATGCAGCAGCGGGAATTGCAGGGCGGCCTCGATCAGCCTGACACCATGACGCTTGCAGACGTTCTCGATCCCGGCGACCCGGTCGAGTATGTCCTTCGGCGCTTCGGAGTAGTTGTAGTAGGATCCGGGCTTCGGCCCTGTTGCGAGGATGCCGGAGTTGTAGGGTCCGCCGAGAACGATGCCGATGCCGCGTGCCTGGCAGAGCGGCAGGAAGGACGTCAGCGCCTCCTGTTCCAAGAGCGTATAGCGCCCCGCCAGCAGGAACAGGTCGAAGTCGCCGCGCTCAGCCAGCGTCTGCGCGACCTGCCACTCATTGATGCCGCCGCCGAACGCCTTGATCACGCCCTGGTCGCGCAGCGACAGCAGGCCGTAATAGCCCGAGCGCATGAACTCCTCGATGCGCCGGTCGGAGGCTTCCTTGCTGCCATGCGTGAAGATGTCGACATCGTGCACGAAGAGGATGTCGATCCGGTCGACGCCGAGGCGCTCAAGCGAGGCTTCGAACGAGCGCATGACACCGTCATAGCTGTAGTCGTACACCTCGCGGCGTGATGGCGTGTCGAAGAACTTGCCGATGCCGGTGCGCTCTTCGGGCGGGCAGGCACGCATGATGCGGCCGACCTTGCTCGACAGCACATAGTCGTCGCGCTTCTTGCCGCGCAGGAACGGGTTGAGCCGCGTTTCCGAGAGGCCGAGCCCATAGAGCGGCGCGGTGTCGTAGTAGCGGCAGCCGGTCGCCCAGGCGGCCTCCAGCGTGGCGTTGGCGTCCTCGTCGGAGACGGCACGGTAGAGATTGCCGAGCGGCGCCGCGCCGAAGCCGAGCTCGGTGAAACTGATGCCGCCATTGCCGATGCGGTCGAAATGCCGTGTCTTCATATCCTGCCGTTTGCCTCGCTTGATTTGTCTGACATGACACTATCACGCCTGTGATCAGGCAAAAGCATAGCTGCGCGTTGGACACGCATTTTCACGGTTGCTAGCATAACGAAATCAAGCTGTTCGTGGCAGCAAGAGCGGCAAATACCAGGGTGATTTTTCAATGGCGGGGTTTCGGTGAGGGACAAAAGAAAAAGCCTGTTCGAGACCTCACCTGGGGGGGGGGGTGGCGTGGTGGCACGCCTCGACCGA
>NZ_RZRP01001551.1:0-559 GCF_003997795.1 Mesorhizobium sp. M7A.F.Ca.US.005.03.2.1
ACATAAGCTGCCTGGCGCCGCTCGCTTTGGCCTGCGGCCTGGCGACCACCGGCAGGGACGGCGCGCCGGAGCCGGATATGCTGGAGATCGCCATCCTGGCGGCGGATATTCGCCACGATCGCATCGTTCAGGCTTGCGCCAAGGCAAACCCGATCGCTGAGCTGACACCGGTCTTCGCCACCTTGCTTGCCCATCTGCCGTAGTCAGCCGGCCTGGGCTAGCCTTCGGCGGCCATGGCCATGATCGCTTTCTTGGCGCGCTGGATGGAAGCCGGGCTCATCGAGAGTTCGGTCAGCCCCATCTTCACGAAGGTCGCAATCAGATCCGGACGGCCGGCCGCCTCACCGCACATGCCGACCATGATACCGGCGGCGACGCCGGCTTTTGCCGTCATTTCGATCGCCGATATGACGGCCGGATTGGTGACATCGTTGAGCTTGGCGACGGTCGGATTGAGCCGGTCGGCGGCCATGATGTACTGGGTCAGATCGTTGGTGCCGATCGAGAAGAAAGCGACCTCCTTGGCCAGCGCCGGGGCGATCAGCACGGCGGCCGGGGT
>NZ_RZRP01001552.1:0-556 GCF_003997795.1 Mesorhizobium sp. M7A.F.Ca.US.005.03.2.1
CCATCACCGACACGATCGGCATCGACGAACGGCACGATGCCGATCGTGTCGGTGATGGCGATGCGCATCTCGACCGAGGTTTCGAAGAAGGACAGGCCGCCGATCGGCTGGCCGGTGAAATCCTTCGGACCGATGCCCTGATAGGCGTAGCCGCGCACCGAACCGCCGCCGCCGGAATAGAAGCGCCGGTCGGCCGGCACATTCTGAAGCCCGGTGCCGACGATCGACCCGATGGCGACACGTTCGGCCAGCACGAACTTGGAAGCCGAATCCAGCGACTGATAGGCCGATCCCTCGCCCTTGAGCTTCAGGAAGGCCGCACCATTCAAAATGTCGTAGCTCGGCTCGGCATAGGCCAGCACCCGGAAGCCGCTGGTCGGGTTCAGGCGGTTGTCCCTGTTGTCGTAGACATATTGCAGCGGAATGCTGGCGATCAGGTATTTGTGCTTGCCGAAAGCGTCGTGGATGCGGGAATAGTCGAGCGCCACCTCGGCGGAAACCGTCTGCTTCTTGGTCAGTTCGTAGGACAGGCCGGCGCTGCCCTTGACCGAGAAAT
>NZ_RZRP01001553.1:0-554 GCF_003997795.1 Mesorhizobium sp. M7A.F.Ca.US.005.03.2.1
ACCGCCAGGATCATGCCGATGCCGCAATTGAAGGTGCGCATCATTTCTTCCGGCGCCACGCCGCCGGTCTTGGCCAGCCACGAAAACACGGGAGGAACGTCGATCGCCTCGAGGTCGAGCTCGGCCGAAAAATCCTTGGGCAGCACGCGGGGAATGTTTTCCGGGAAGCCGCCGCCGGTGATGTGGGCGAGCGCCTTGATACCATGCGTGTTGCGGATCGCCTTGAGAATCGACTTGACGTAGATGCGGGTCGGCTCGAGCAGTGCTTCGGCCAGAGTGGCCTCGTCGTTGAACGGTGCCGGATCGCTCCACGACAGGCCGCTGACGGCGACGATGCGGCGCACCAGCGAATAGCCGTTCGAGTGCAGGCCGGAGGAAGCCAGGCCCAGCAGCACGTCGCCTTCGACAATGTCATCGGTGGGCAGCAATTGGCCGCGTTCGGCGGCACCCACCGCAAAGCCGGCGAGGTCGTAGTCGTTGCCGTGATACATGCCGGGCATCTCGGCGGTCTCGCCGCCGATCAGCGCGCAGCCGGCCTGGCGGCAGCCCGCGGC
>NZ_RZRP01001554.1:0-550 GCF_003997795.1 Mesorhizobium sp. M7A.F.Ca.US.005.03.2.1
TCGCCTTGCCCTTGGCGGGCGCAGGCTTTTTTGCCTTGGTTGCCATTGGACCGAATCCCTCTTTTGGCACAATTGTCGTGTCGGGATAACGGCCTGAAAGTCTTAAGGTTCCCCTTGCACAATCCGTCGAATCAAGCGGAAAGGCCGATCACCAGATCGGCGGCACTGCGCCGCGCGAGCACGCGCTCGATGTTGGGCAGGTCGTTGGAAGCGATCCAGGCGCGCGCATCTTCATCGGAGCGGCCATGCTCGTGCCAGCGCTCCATCAGGCGGCGCTCGAGCTCGTTGCGCGGCACGTCGACGAAGATCGAGAAATCGAACAGCGGCGCCAGCCGCGACCACGGCTCTTCGTCGAGCAGCAGGTAATTGCCCTCGACCAGGATGAACTTGGTTTCTGTGGCGACGATCGAGGCTGCGGCGCGCGACAGTTCCATGCTGCGGTCGAAGACCGGAATGGCGATGTCGGGTTCACCGGCACGGATACGCTTCAGCAAGGCCTCAAAACCGGCAAAGTCGAAGGTTTCCGGCGCGCCCTTGCGCGCGCGCAGAC
>NZ_RZRP01001555.1:0-549 GCF_003997795.1 Mesorhizobium sp. M7A.F.Ca.US.005.03.2.1
GGCGCCCAGCCAATGCTTGACGCGGTCGGCGTCGACCTTGACGCGTTCGCCGTCCTTGGGCAGCAGCGGGTTCCACGAGCCGATGGACTCGATGAACCGGCCGTCACGCGGCGAACGGGCGTCGGCAATGACGACGTGGTAATAAGGACGCTTCTTCGAGCCCGCACGGGCCAGTCGGATCTTCAACGGCATTTCTTTTCTCCTAAAAACTAAGTTCGTTGATTGGGTTTCAGTTGGTTTTCGTCACGCCGTTGGAAGCGGCGATCTGTTCGTGGTGGCGGATCACTTCGCGGACGACGAAGTTGAGGAACTTTTCCGCGAAATCCGGGTCGAGATGGGCATCCTTCGCCAGCTGGCGAAGCCGGGCGATCTGCTGCTGCTCGCGTGCCGGGTCGGCCGGCGGCAAGCCATGAGTCGCCTTCAGCACGCCAACCGCCTTGGTGCAGCGGAAGCGCTCGGCAAGCATGTGGATGAGGGCTGCGTCGATGTTGTCGATCGACGCCCGGTAATCTGCCAGGAGGGCGCGGGCGTCGGCCATGTCCTTTTCTT
>NZ_RZRP01001556.1:0-549 GCF_003997795.1 Mesorhizobium sp. M7A.F.Ca.US.005.03.2.1
GATCAGGGATGCTCTAGAGGCTGCTGCTGCGAGCGGCTCTCGCTACATCGTCGTCGACGCCATTTTGGACAAGGACCTTATCGCCATTGGCGAGGCTGCCGAATCGGATGTCCTGCTCAGCGGCGGTTCGGGCATTGCCCTTGGACTTCCGACCAACTTTCGTCGGGCCGGGCTGATTGGCAGGGCGGCCATGGATTGGATGGGAAAACAGGGGCCGGCAGCCGTGCTTTGCGGCTCGTGCTCTGCCATGAGCCGACGCCAGATCGCCGAGCACCGGAAAAGCCATCCAACGCGCGTCGTGGAGGTGGACGCTGTCATGGACCGCGCGGCCAATCCTGTCGAATATGCCGAATGGGTTATCGGCCAGCAGCAGCATGGCTTGCCGCTCGTGTTTTCGTCGGCTGAGCCCGAAGCCGTCGCAGCCGCGCAGAAGCACCACGGGAAGGAGCGCGTCGCAACGGCGGTCGAAGGTTTTTTCGGCGAATTGGCGCGCCAGCTTCTGGCGCATGGCGTCCGCCGGCTGGTCACGGCGGGCGGCGAGACATCGGG
>NZ_RZRP01001557.1:0-548 GCF_003997795.1 Mesorhizobium sp. M7A.F.Ca.US.005.03.2.1
GATCAGGGGGCTGGAGGAGCAGTTGGGCCGCCGGCTTTTCGTGCGCGACCGCGATGGCGTCACGCTGACGCCGGCCGGGCGGCAGTTCCTGCCACATGCCTCTTCCATCACCCGAACCTGGGAGCAATCGCGGCAGGACATCGCCGTTCCCGATGGCTACGAGACCTTGCTGCGGCTGACCGCGCCTGCCTATCTGTGGGACCGCATCACCTCGCCATGGGTCGAGTGGATGCGCGCCAGGCGGCCGAACGTGGCGCTGCGGCTGGAGGGCAGCTTCCCGGACTCGGCGATCGACCAGCTGACGGAAGGCCTGCTCGACATCTGCATCCTCTACCTGCCGCGACCGCATCCCGGCATCGTCTACGAAACGCTGGCCGTCGATCAGGTCGTGCTGGTGCAGCACGCCGCGCAGAACAGGCCGTGGACCGAAAACTACATCCCGATGGACTGGGGGCTTGAGTTCCGCATCGAGCACGACCGCGCCTATGCCGGCATGGTCAAGCCGGCCATATCGGCGGGGCTGGTCTTCATCGGGCTGCAGCATGTCC
>NZ_RZRP01001558.1:0-545 GCF_003997795.1 Mesorhizobium sp. M7A.F.Ca.US.005.03.2.1
GCTTTGCAGCCTTGGCTCGCTCTGGGCCAAAACCTGATGTCGTGGCCATGCGGGCAAAGCCGAGCGCGAAGCTCCTGAGCGGCACCGCGTAGGTCGGGATCGAACAGCCGTCGATGGCACGCTGGTCCTCACCATGGACAGCGCCCGTCACCGACTGCATGGCGTCGCGCACCATGTCCTGCAGGCCGTGTCCCGGCTTGACATAGCCGCGATGCGCAATGCCGGCGTGGACGCAGGTGCAGAGGAAGCCGGAATGTTTGCCCGAACAATTGTTGTGCAAGGCGTTCGGCGAGCCGCCGGCGCGGGCGAGCGCAATCTCGGCGTCATGATTGGACGGCCAATGCGTGCCGCATTCGAGCGCCGATCCGTCCAGCCCAGCCTTGGCCAGCATGGATCGCGCAAGGTCGACATGTGCCGGCTCGCCCGAGTGGGAGGCGCAGGCGAGCGCCAGTTCGCGGTTGCCGAAACCATAGGCATCCGCCGCCCCGCTTTCGACCAACGGCAAGGCCTGGATCGCCTTGACCGCCGAGCGCGGAAACACCGGC
>NZ_RZRP01001559.1:0-543 GCF_003997795.1 Mesorhizobium sp. M7A.F.Ca.US.005.03.2.1
ACCCCGGGCAGCTTGACCAATTCATCTCGATTATCGGGTACCTCGCCGCCATGGTCGCGGATCAGCGCCTGCGACAGCGCAATCAAATTCTTCGCCTTGTTGCGCCACAGCCCGATGGTGCGGATATATTCGCCGACCCTTGCTTCCCCCAGCGCCAGCATCTTGTGCGGCGTATCGGCGGCCCTGAACAGCGCCCGCGTCGCCTTGTTGACGCCTACATCCGTCGCTTGCGCCGACAGCACCACCGCGACCAGCAGCGTGAAGGCGTTGACATGTTCGAGCTCGCCCTTCGGCTCGGGCCGCTGGACGGAAAAGCGCCGGAATATCTCTTTCACTTCGGCCGGGCTGTAGCGTAACGCGCTTCGCGCCGGCCGCGGGCGCGGCTTTGCGTTCGAACCATCGCGTCGTGCGGGCAACGGCTCTTTTTTGGACAGGGAAGAATCTTTGGACTTGGGGCTTGCCATTTCCCTCCTATAATATCCCCTCATGAGCGACACAAACGCCTCGTTTCAGGCCGACGAGCCATTCTTTCAGGCGCTACTG
>NZ_RZRP01001560.1:0-541 GCF_003997795.1 Mesorhizobium sp. M7A.F.Ca.US.005.03.2.1
GGGCACGATGGTGAGGTTGCCCTTGATGCGGCCTTCGGCCTCCGCCCTGGCAAGCATCGGCATCAGCGCGTCGATGGCGACGACACCCGGCAATTCGCCGGCATGGAGTGCCGCCTGCAGATAGGCCGAAGGAGCAGCCTTGTCGGAACCAGTGAAGCGGAACAGCGGGAATTCGTAGGAAACCCCTTCGCTTTCCCCGGCGATGCGTTCGATCGATTTCTGCATGACTTCCTCCATCAGGAGCGAGAGACATGCGATTTGAAGGCGCCGATGTCGATTGGTCCAGCCTGCCGCGCTATGGGCGCAAGAGACTATTCAGCCGGAAGCGGGATGACCGGCGCGCGCCGGTCCAGCGCCTGCGACAGCACAGCGACGGTGACCGCCAAAAGAGCGAGTGCTGCGCCGACCAGCGGCAAATTGGCATAGGAAACACCGGCGGACAGGGCCACGCCGCCTATCCAGGCGCCGCTGGCATTGCCGATATTGAAGGCGCCCTGGTTCAGCGTGGCGGCAAGGTTCGGTCCCTCGGAGGCCGCCTCGA
>NZ_RZRP01000155.1:0-9508 GCF_003997795.1 Mesorhizobium sp. M7A.F.Ca.US.005.03.2.1
CGTCAAATAGTCGATGGTGCGGTCTTCGCCGCGATAGAGCGCAACTGCCTTGAAGAAAGTGTCCGGAGCCTTGAGGCCGTCCGAGACCGCCTCGACAATCTGCTGGCGCACCGCCACCTGAGCACGGTTCTTCAAATAGTCCTCGGGTCGCATGCCAATCTGCTGCAGCATATATTCGAACGTTCTGCGATCGAACTGGCCGCCCGGGCCTTTGAAGGCCGGGTCTTCGCGTGTCAGCTCGGCCAGCCGGTCCTTGGAAAGTCCGAGGCCCAGCTTGCGGGCCTGTTCATCGAGAACGGCACCCGAGACGAGCTGCGCCAGCACCTGGTTGTCGACACCGAGCGCCTTTGCCTGTTCGTGGCTGAGACGTTGGCCGAACTGCTGCGACATGACGGCGAGCTGGCGATCATAGGCGAGACGGTATTCGTTGATCGACACTTTGGTGCCGCCAGCGGTTATCACCGAATCATGGCCGGCCAAACCGCCCATCAGCCGTCCGGAAACGCCCCAGACCAAAAAGCTGAGCACCAGCAGCACCAACAGCCCCTTCGCGACCCAGGTGCCTGCCGCGCTTCTCAATATACCAAGCATTTTTACTTCCGATTTATGCGCATTTTCGCATGCGCCGAGTCTGAAACAAGCGCAATAGCGCCCTTCCGGCCCACTGTCGATTGCTTTGTGGCCTGATTTTGGTAGTGAGGGCCAGAGCCCCGATATCATCCGGAGAAGCAAACCCATGACGCCAGGAATTCGCCCGCTCGTCGCCGGCAACTGGAAAATGAACGGCACCAGCGCCTCCCTCAACGAGCTCAGGATGATCGGCAACGGCTTCATTAGTGGGCTTGACGCGGAGACCGAAGCGCTGGTTTGCGTTCCCGCAACCCTGCTTGCCCACGCCGCCGAGATCCTGTCGCGCACGCCGGTGCATGCCGGCGGCGAAGATTGCCACACCAAGGAGAGCGGAGCCTACACCGGCTGCATCTCGGCGGAAATGCTCAGGGATGCCGGTGCGAGCCATGTCATCGTCGGCCATTCCGAATGCCGCGAGCAACGCGGCGAGGATGACGCCACTGTCCAGGCCAAGGCATCCGCCGCATGGCGTGCCGGGCTTGTTGCCATCATTTGCGTCGGCGAAACGCATGAGCAGCGTGAAGCGGGCGCCACGCTGGACGTGCTGTCGCGGCAGGTCGAGGGCTCGGTCCCGCCAAGCGCCACCCCGTCCAACACCATCATTGCCTATGAGCCGGTATGGGCGATCGGCACCGGCCTGACGCCGACGGCGGCCGACGTCGCTGCGGCACACGCACATATCCGCGAAAAGCTGTCGGAAAAGCTCGGCGGCGTCGCGGCGAAGGTGCGCATTCTCTATGGCGGCTCGGTCAAGCCCTCCAACGCGGTCGAACTGCTCGGCGTCAGGAATGTCGACGGCGCGCTGGTTGGCGGCGCCAGCCTGAAAGCGGCGGACTTTCTCGGCATCGCCGAGGCCTATCGCAATATTGCTTGAAGACATTTTCCCCGCCGGACAGGGCTTCCGGTGCACGAAATCGTTGCAAAGGACGGGTTGCTTCCCATATTCCGGCCACGGGCTTGGAAATGCCGTCAAAGCATTGTATTGAGCCGCCTCCAATTCACCGGTCGTGTCCGCGGCCGGGCAAGGCCTTGCCAGGATAAACTATGGAAACCGTACTGATCGTCATCCATCTCATGGTCGTGCTCGCCCTTGTCGGCGTGGTGCTGCTGCAGCGTTCCGAAGGCGGTGGCCTCGGCATCGGTGGCGGGTCCGGCTTCATGACCGCGCGTGGTGCGGCCAATGCGCTGACGCGTGCGACGGCGATCCTGGCGGCTGCCTTCTTCGCCACCTCCTTGACCCTGTCGATCGTCGCCCGCTACGGCGAAAAGCCGATCGATATCCTGGACCGCGTGCCGGCGACCTCGGACGGCGCCGGCAAAGGCGTGCTCAACCAGTTGCCTGGAACCACAACTCCGGCGCCCGCGGGCACCACCACGCCGACGCCGCCTTCCGGCAACGATGCTTCGGCTCCTGCGACTGCCCCGGCCACTGCGCCTGCCGCCGGCTCGACGCCGCCGGCGACCAACGGCACGGCTCCCGCCGCACCGGCGACCCCGCAGGTTCCAAACCAGTAGTCCTCGGTGCCTGAACGGCGATCTGTGGTCGTTTGAACACAGTCGCGGCAAATGCAGCGAGATCACGAAGATTCGACGGGGTGAGGCATGGCCCCACGCTTGAGGCGGCCGCGCTTATTCGACTATAGATTGCACGCGGCATTTCCGGCGCCCTTGGGGGGCGCTGGGCGACGCCGTGGCAACAAGCATAGAACGATCGGATCTTCGCCATGCAGCTTCGCAGCTTCATTTTCCTGGGACTTTGCGCCGCACTCGGCTTGAGTTCCCCCGCTTTCGCAGGCGTTCCGGCCAATATGGCCGCACAGCCTTCGGCTGAAACAACTTCTGCCATCAACATCGCCGTCAAGAGTGATGCGTCGCAACTGAAGCTTCTCAAGAAGAAGAAAAACCCGACGCCCGACGACCTCGCCCAGATCAAGAAGATCGAGGCCAAGATCGTTGCCGACAAGGAAGCCGCCAAAGCCAAGGCGCTCGAAGCCAGGAAGCTGGCAATGCGCGAGGCGGCAAAGGCCAAGGCCGACGCGGAACGGCAGGCGTTCCTTGCCAAGAAGGGCAAGAGCGCGCCGGCAACCGAGGTGGCCGATGCCAAGCCGGCCAGGAAGCAGGCTGCCAAGATCATCGAGCCTATCGAACCGATAGCGCCGATCCAGTCGGCCGAGCCGCTTCCGGCGGAGGCCATGAACGTCGCCCTGACCGGCAACAATGGCGAACTGCGCAGCGAAGTCATCGGCCAGAAGAAGCCGAGCGGCGGCGGCCTGTTCGCCGGCCTTTTCGGCGGGACGTCGTCCGGCTCCTCGATAAGCTATCTTCCCGAGACGCGGGCTCTCGATCAGGCTCTCGCCAAGAGGGAGGCCAAGAAGCAGTTCAAGGTGAAGCCGGAATTCGTGCCGCAGGACGTGGAATTCACTGGTTACGATGCCGGCACCATCGTCATCGACACCAGCGCGCGGCGCCTTTACCTCGTCGAATCATCTTCCACCGCGCGGCGCTACGCCATTGCGGTCGGTCGCGAGGGCCTGCAGTTCAAGGGCACGGTCGCGGTCGGCGACAAGCAGGAATGGCCGCGCTGGATCCCGACGCTGGACATGCAGAAGCGCGAGCCGAAGCATTACGGCCAGTATAAGGACGGCATGCCTGGCGGTGGCCAGAATCCGCTCGGCGCCCGCGCCATCTATCTCTATGACGGCAAGAAGGACACGCATCTGCGCATCCACGGCACCATCGCGCCGCAGTCGATCGGAACCAGCGCCTCTAATGGCTGCTTCCGCATGATCAACGAGCACGTCATGGACCTCTACAGCCGCGTCAGGGTTGGCACCAAGGTCGTCATCATCTGACGTTTTCGTCATCCTGCCGAAAGGGCCGGCTCAGCCGGCCCTTTTGTTTTGCCCTGTTCACGATCCGAGCGCCTTCTTGGGAAAAAACCTTCGCGGTGGTTTTTTCTCTGGCGGAATCAATCCGGCCGCGTTAAGCGATGACTCCCATGGCGCGATATGTATTCATCACAGGCGGCGTGGTTTCCTCACTTGGAAAAGGCATTGCCGCAGCGGCCCTTGGGGCTCTCCTGCAGGCGCGAGGCTATCGCGCACGCATCAAAAAACTCGATCCCTATCTCAATGTCGATCCGGGGACGATGTCGCCGTACCAGCATGGCGAGGTTTTCGTCACCGACGATGGTGCGGAAACCGATCTTGATCTTGGCCATTACGAGCGCTTCACAGGCCGCTCCGCCAACCAGCAGGACAACATCACCACCGGCCGCATCTACAAGAACATCATCGAGCGCGAGCGGCGCGGCGACTATCTCGGCGCCACCGTGCAGGTCATCCCCCACGTCACCGACGAGATCAAGAATTTCGTCCTCAACGGCAATGACGACTATGATTTCGTGCTGTGCGAGATCGGCGGCACGGTCGGCGACATCGAGGCGATGCCGTTCCTGGAGGCTATACGCCAGCTCGGCAACGACTTGCCGCGCAACAATGCCGTCTACGTGCATCTGACGCTGATGCCCTATATCCCGACGGCCGGTGAGCTGAAGACCAAGCCGACTCAGCATTCGGTCAAGGAACTGCGCGGCATCGGCATCGCGCCCGACATCCTGCTGGTCCGCGCCGACCGCGCTATCCCCAAGGAAGAGCGCAGAAAACTGTCGCTGTTCTGCAATGTGCGCGAAAGTGCCGTGATCCAGGCGCTCGACGTGCCGCATATCTACGACGTGCCGATGGCCTATCACAAGGAAGGGCTCGATTCGGAAGTCCTGGCCGCCTTCGGCATCGATCCGGCGCCGAAGCCGCGCATGGAGCCGTGGCAGGCGGTGTCCAACCGCATCCACAATCCGGAAGGCGAGGTGACCATCGCCGTTGTCGGCAAATATACCGGCCTCAAGGACGCCTACAAATCGCTGATCGAGGCGCTGTCGCATGGCGGCCTGGCCAATCACGTCAAGGTCAAGCTCGACTGGATCGAATCGGAGATCTTCGAAAAGGAGGATCCGACGCCGTGGCTGGAAAAGGTGCATGGCATCCTGGTTCCCGGCGGCTTTGGGGAGCGCGGCTCGGAAGGCAAAATCCTGGCGGCGAAGTTCGCGCGTGAGCGAAAAGTGCCGTATTTCGGCATCTGCTTCGGCATGCAGATGGCCTGCATCGAGGCGGCGCGGTCGCTGGCCGGCGTCGAGCATGCGTCTTCGACCGAGTTTGGTCCGACCGAGGAGCCGGTCGTCGGCCTGATGACCGAATGGCTGAAAGGCAACATGCTGGAGAAGCGCCGCGAAACCGGCGACCTCGGCGGCACGATGCGGCTCGGCGCCTATCAGGCCGAGCTCGCCAAGGGTTCCAAGATCGCCGAAATCTATGGCGACACGCAGATTTCCGAGCGCCATCGCCACCGCTACGAGGTCAATGTCGACTACAAGGAGCGGCTTGAGGATTGCGGCCTGGTGTTTGCCGGCATGTCGCCCGACGGCGTGCTGCCGGAAACAGTCGAGTATCCCGACCATCCCTGGTTCATCGGCGTGCAGTATCACCCGGAACTGAAAAGCCGGCCGCTCGACCCGCATCCGCTGTTCGCCAGTTTCATCGAGGCGGCGGTGGAGCAGAGCCGGCTGGTGTAGCCGGTCGGCCATGCAGACCTATGTCGCGCTGCTTTACAGCATCATTCTGGGCGAGGGCCGCCGGGTCGTCATGGCCGACCTCAAGGCCATGGCGGAAGATCTCGGGCTGAAGAACCCGCGCACCCTGGTGGCGACCGGAAATCTGGTCTTCGAGGCGCCGGCAACTGATATTGCCGACCTTGAACAGCGGCTGGAGGCAGCCTTCGAAAAAACCTTCGGCCGCCATGTCGACATCATCGTGCGTGGTGCCGAGGACTGGCTGAAGCTTGCCGCCGGCAATCCGTTCCCGGCCGATTCGGCCAAAGCAGGCGATCAGGTGGCTGTACGGGTGATGCGCAAGCCTGCGCCCGTGGAGGCCGTGACGGGGCTCCAGGCCTATGCCGGCGTGGATGAAAAAGTGACTTCGGTCGGCGGCGACATCTGGGTCGTCTTTTCGCGCGAGAGGCCAAGCTCGCGGCTGCTTGCGGCGATGAATCACAAGCGCATGGGCACGGGCACGTCGCGCAACTGGAACACGGTGCGCAGATTGGCCGAGATGCTCGGGTAGGTTTTGGGGCGGCTCTCGCCGCCCCAAAATTCACCTTGTCAGGCCTTCGCGGTCCTGGCGCCGGCGCCCAAAGCGGCGGTGCGCAGCACGTAGTAGATGATGCCGGCGATCGCCACGCCGAAGAACCAGCCATAGACACCCCACCAGGACGGCAGCCAGTTGGTGAAGTTGGGCAGGATCGACGAGAAGATGGCGCCGATGCCCGCGGCGATGAAGGCGTTGACGTGCCAGCCGCCCTGGAAGCGGAATTCGCCATCTTCGCGATAAAGCGCCTCGACGTCGACCTCACCCTTCCGGATCAGGTAGTAGTCGACCATCATCACCCCGAAGATCGGCCCCATCGTCGCGCCGATGATGTTGACGAAGGAAGCCGCACTGCCTTCCCATGGCGCGAAGGGATAGAGCAGCAGGGCGATCACGGCCGCGATATAGCCGCCCTTCTTGAAGTCGATCTGCCTGGGAAAGACATTGGAGAAGTCGAAGGCCGGCGAGACGAAGTTCGCCACGACGTTGATGCCAAGCGTTGCTACCGCAAAGGTCAGGGCTGCGAGCGCCGCCAGGAACCAGCTGTCGAATTTCGCCGAGATCTGGTCGGGATGCAGCAGCACCTCGCCATAGACGTCAAAGGCGGCAATGGTGGTGACGCCGGCCACCAGAGAAAACAGGATCAGGTTGATCGGCAGGCCCCAGATGTTGCCCTTGCGCAGCGATGCCTTGTCAGGCGCGTAACGGGCGAAATCGCAGAAATTGAGATAGAGCGCCGAGAAATAGGTGACCCAGATCGCGGCCACCGCAAACAGCGAGGTCCAGGAGCCAGGCGTGCCGGGCACGCCCGCATCCTTCGTCTTGTCCAGCAGCACGTCCATGGGGATGTCGCTGGTGAAGGCAAATCTCCCGGATTTGACACAGAGATAGATCGCCAGGATCAGCATCATCACCCACACCGCGGGGCCGGCCCAATCCTGGAAGCGGCGGACCGTTTCCATGCCGTTCTGGATGATCAGCAATTGCAGCCCCCAGATGACCACGAAGCAGATCACCTCCAGGCCGGTATGACCGAGGAAGTGCGTGCTGGCGTTGAAATCGGCGAACCATTGCGTGCGGATCAGCAGCGCCACGATCGCGCCCGAGGCGGCGGCAGTCTGCGCGCCGTACCAGAAGCAGGCGACGACGGCGCGCACCAGCGCCGGTATGTTGGCGCCCCAGATGCCGAAAGAGGCGCGGGCAAGCACGGGGTAGGGCACGCCCGTCTTCACGCCGGCATAGCCGACCATGTTCATCAGCGCGTAGATGATCAGCGAGCCGATGCCTATGGCGATGATGAAATTGACGAAGCCGCCGCAGAACAGGAACAGACTGGCGGCAAGATAGTAGCCCCAAAGGCTGTGGACGTCCGACGTCCAGACGTTGAAGATCGAGAATGGTCCCCAGTTTCGAACTTTGGCCGGAGCCAGATCCTCGTTGTACAGATCAGGTGAAGCACCCTGTATCGTCATGGCAATGTTCCCCTTTTGCAGCACGCGCCCTCACGCGTTGGCCGCGTGCAGGTTAAGCCTGCCGCAGGGGAACCGACAAGCAACCTATTTGCCGGCTTTGGCCTTAAAGATATTCAATGAGAACTGCGATTATCGATGCACGGCGATGGTGGGTCATCGCTGAACCACGGATGAGTCGAGGTTCGACGCGGGGATTCCAATCTGAAGCGGTGGCTCCCGACATCTTCGGTTGGGGGCATCTAAGCGATTGCCATCACCTGCTTGTGGTCCGCGACCTCGGCGAGCAGCCAATCCTGAAACAGACCGGTGCCTGGCTTGTTGCCGATGCTGCGACGCTGATGCAGGTAAATGCCGGCCGGATAGGTGTGGCGGGCACGGAACGGCGCGACCAGCTTGCCTTGCTGCAGAAAATCTTGCGCCATCATCGTGTCCGCAAGCGCTATTCCGGCGCCATTGATCGCTTCGCGCATGATCAGGGTGCAATCATCCAATGTTGTGCTGGATTTTGGCGTCGTTTCCAGAACGCCTTCCTGCTCCAGCCAACGCTTCCATCTCATGGTTTCGCATTCATGGATCAGATGATGATTGACCAGATCGGCCGGCGATCGCAGCGGCACAGGCCCCTCCAGAAGCGAAGGCGCACAGACCGGCGTCAAAAGCAGCGGGATCAGCAGCGTCAGAGCCGGGCCGGCCTTGTAGACGAACTCGTCGACAATGGCCAAATCGAAGTTGGCGCGCTTGCCTGAAGTGGAGATCTCCAGATCCACCGACGGATGCAACCGGCGAAAGTTCGGCAACCGGTCCGCCAGCCAAAGGTTCAGAACGGTGGGCACGCACAAGACCCGGACACGTTGGATCTTGCCGTGGCGCGACCCCTCGGAGAGGCTGACGTCATCGGTGGCGCGCCAGATCGCTTCGAATGCCTCCGAGAGGCTGCGCGCATAGTAGGAGCCCCTTATGGTTGGCGTTATCTGGCGAAAACCGCGTTCGAACAGGTCTTGGCCAAGATTTCGTTCAAGCGCGCGGATGTGCCGGCTGACAGCCGAGGGTGTCAGATGCAGTTCTTCCGCCGCGTCCTTGACGCTGCCGAGGCGAGCGGCGGCCTCGAAAGCGCGCATGCCATTGAGTGAGGGAAGGGCCATTGGCCGATCATGAATTGTGAGTTGAGTTTTTGTCAATCGACATGGGCGGAATTCGCGTTTGATCGCCTGCCCTGTTAGGGGATACCCAGACGACAAGAGCAATTAAGTCGTCTCAAGAAAGCGACTATTTGGGGACCGGCATTATACCACGAACGGCGGAGACCGGCTTGACCAGTCTCCACCGGAGTGAGCGAAGCGTTGCTCGCTACCCGGCTGGTATTGCCGCAATTGAAGAGAGCGCCAGCCTATGCCTCAATCGCCAGCGCCGGTTTTCGAGACCGCGGACGAGATTTCCGCCGCCTCCGTCGTCGTGATCTTGCAAACTGCCCAAACAGGCTTCGGCCCGCGGGCGTCCACCCTGGATGCCGAGATGGGCGGGATTCTCTCGCGCGCCTGCTCCGACCCGGCCGCCTTGGCCGAATCCGGCACCTGCATCGATCTTATTGCCCCGCAGTCCGTATCGACCAAGCGCGTGGTCGTCCTGGCCCTGGGCAAAGCTGAAGCCGTAACCACCCTGTCACTGGCGCGCGCCGGCGGTCTGCTTGCCGCGCATCTCGAGGGCAAGGGGGAATGCGCGCCCACCCTGGTCCTGGACCCGATCGCCGGCGTTGACCTGCCCGGCGCCGAAATCCTGGCGCGTGTCGCGCTTGGCATGCGGCTGCGCCGCTATCGTTTCGATATGCGCAACCGGCGGCAAGGGGCGGGAGCGGATAGAACCTTGCGGGTGAAACTGGTAGGGGCTCGCGGCCCGGATCTGACAGCGGCGCTGGCGCGGATCAATGCCATCGCCGACGGCGTCGAATATGCACGCACCCTGGTCAACCTGCCGCCGAACCACCTCCATCCCGACAATTTCCACGATCATCTTGAGCCCCTGCGTGAAGCCGGCATCGACATCGAAATGCTTGATGCCGCGCAACTGAAGGAGCTCGGCATGAACGCGCTTCTTGCTGTCGGATCGGGCTCGGCGCGCCCGCCGCGGGTCGCTGTCCTGCGCTACCGGGGCAAGGGTGCTCCCGCCCAACCACTCGCTTTCGTCGGCAAGGGCGTCTGCTTCGATTCGGGC
>NZ_RZRP01001561.1:0-541 GCF_003997795.1 Mesorhizobium sp. M7A.F.Ca.US.005.03.2.1
AGTATACGATCGGCGATGTCTTCGGCAGCAACACGGAACTGGTCTTCGCCGGCGAGGTCCGCAACGACAATCGCGACGACACCCAGTTCGCCGGCAGTGTGCGGCTGAACATCCCGTTCAATCCCGGCAGCGGCTCGGACCACGCCGCCAATGGGGCCGATAGCGGGCCGGAGCCGGTCTATCCGGTCAGCGAAGGCCTGCGCAAGCGCGTCAACGAGCGCGTGCGTGGCGATATCGGCGTCCGCGTCCAGTCGCAGACGCTGACCGGCGGCACGACGACGCGTGTCGCCATCAACGCCGCCACCAATGCCGCCTTCGGCAAGTTCTACTACGCCGATGGCGGCCTCGCCGGCGCCGGCACGCTGGCCGACCCGACGACGCTGGACGACGCCGTGACCAAGTCGGGTGCGAACGGTTTTGTCGTGGCGCTTGGCGGCAACGGCAATCTGACGACTGGCGGGGTGACGCTTGCCAATGGACAGACCGTCATCGGCGGCGGCGAAAGCGTCACCGCAAGGCTTTTCGGCGGCGGCACCAGCAC
>NZ_RZRP01001562.1:0-539 GCF_003997795.1 Mesorhizobium sp. M7A.F.Ca.US.005.03.2.1
AGATGACATAGAGCGTCAGGTCGGCGAGATCCGGCGAGAAGGTGGCGGCAAGGTTGTCGCCGCCGGATTCGATGAAGACGATGTCGAGGTCCGGGAACTTCCTGTTCATCTGCGCGATCGCCTGCAGATTGATCGAGGCATCCTCGCGGATCGCGGTATGCGGGCAGCCGCCGGTCTCGACACCCATGATGCGGTCCTCGGGCAGCGCCTGCAGCCGCGCCAGCATCATGGCGTCTTCCTTGGTGTAGATGTCGTTGGTGACGACGGCGATGGAAAACTCGTCGCGCAGCGCCTTGCACAGTTTTTCGGTCAGCGTCGTCTTGCCCGAACCGACCGGGCCGCCAATGCCGACGCGCAGCGGACCATTTGTCTGTGTCATGCGGGAAACTCCGTGATGGCGAGGATGGCAAAGCCGAGCCCGATCAACAGGCACAGCGGCGAATAATAGCGGACATCGAGCCGCGCGAAAGGCTGTTCAGGCGTCAGCCGCCGCCACCACGGCGTGAAGCCGGCTATGCCGCGTCCCAGGAACACCAGAC
>NZ_RZRP01001563.1:0-537 GCF_003997795.1 Mesorhizobium sp. M7A.F.Ca.US.005.03.2.1
GTCACGCCTCGTCGGATGACAGCACATGCACCACGATCCCGACGCGCCTGCAGCCTGCCACTGTGCTCGCTCCCGTCAAGGGCAAGGCTTCGCCGGCCGGACTTGCTTGCCGCAAATTGCTGGGCGATGAGCGTCCGTAGCGATTGGCAAGCGTCCGGCCGCCCTTGACCTTCGCTGCGCGCGGCAGCCGCCTGACAGGCGATCGGGTCGAGGGGTTTGACCAGCGCTTGATCGATCAAAGGGTTTGACGCGAAAGGTTGGGTGCCGCGCAGTCGGCGCATCCGATCAACCTCGCTCGTCGCGCTTCGACGGGCGGCTCCAGTGCAAAGCCCAGACACTTTTCTCGGCATCGGACTGAAACAGGTTGGCGCGGATCGGCTGCGTGAAGGACGGATCATCGATGGAGACGGAGAGGTAGTTGCCAGCCTTCTCGCCGGTACGCTCCCACGCCGCACCGATCTCCATGCCTTCGCAGAAGACGCGGTGGTCCGGCGCGTTCTCGGCATCCGACTTCTCGGCGGGCAGGATGGCAAGCTT
>NZ_RZRP01001564.1:0-536 GCF_003997795.1 Mesorhizobium sp. M7A.F.Ca.US.005.03.2.1
AAAGCCTCGACGCTGCCGCCCGCTGAGCCCAAGGTTGGCGAGAGCCAAAAGCCCGAACCGCAGGCCAGCAAGCCGGCGGCACCCGCAACGCGGGAGCCCAATCCCACTGCGGCCCCGCCGGCTGTCGCGAACGCCGAGAGCCCTGCCTTGCCGACAAGCAACCAGCCGGACCAACCTGCTGTCGCGTTGAACGTGCCCAAACCGGAGATTCCCCCGGCCGTCGACGACATCGCCCAACGGGTGTCATGGGTTCGCGACTTCGGCGGCGGCGACTGTTTCTATGCGACGATGACCTCAGCAACCGACAAGGCTGCCGCGATCGAAGGCTTTGGAACATCGGTCCAGCCATTCGAAGGCATGCTGGCCGAGTTCCAGGCCAAATTCCATGTCGAGCCGGACATCAGCGTCCGGCTCATTGAACCAAGCCAATGCGAAGTCACCAATTTTCTGCGCTTTATCGGGCAGACCGCATCAGACAAGCCGCAGCTTGTTCTCGATCGGACATCGGTGCCAAACGGTACGCCGCTCAGCGGAAC
>NZ_RZRP01001565.1:0-536 GCF_003997795.1 Mesorhizobium sp. M7A.F.Ca.US.005.03.2.1
TCGCCGGACTGCAACAGGGAGCAGGGGACTTGTGCTGGTTCTTCTTCTCATTGGGCATCGGATTTTCCCAAAACCGTCTCCACTTTGGGGTCCGATGCCTCTAGCCCGCCTTGCCGCCGAGCCAGGCGGCGAACTGGTCGATGGTCTGGTCGGCGATCGCCTGCATGGTGGCCGGCGAGATCCCCTTCCAGCTGTCGCCGCCCGCGCTGGCGCCGGAATTGACCGACGGAGCCTTCTGCTGGCCATTGATGCGGTGCAGCCGGTTGCCAGCGGGGTCATAGACGTCCCAGACATAGATGACGGTGGTGTCGGCGCCTTCGGACATCGTCGAGAAATAGCCCTTCAGCACATGTGTCACGGTCTGGTCGGCGCTGCCGGCGAGAGTGATGCCGCGCTGCCTGGCACGGGTCTGCAACTCCGCCGTCAGAGGTGTCGCAGCTTCCACCGAAGCGCCTACGATCGGCGCGATCTGCAAGCGGGTCTTCGACAGGATGGCAGCGCTTTGGGCTGATGTGACCGGTGCGGCGGCGGTTGCG
>NZ_RZRP01001566.1:0-531 GCF_003997795.1 Mesorhizobium sp. M7A.F.Ca.US.005.03.2.1
TCCCACTTCAAGCGCTTCACCTTCGATCTGCGCGAGATCGTCCGTCGCCAACCGCTGCCTGGCTATCGGCTCGCGCTCACCATCGATCCTGATGGCCGATCGCGCCTGAGCTTCCAACCCAACCCGCCGGAACCGTACGCGACGCAGCGCGCGCCGCGCGCTCGACCGACCAAGGCTGTGAAATGACTGTGGACAGGCCCGTGCTATCAGGAACCGCAACTCCCGTGCCATCGGGAACCGGATTCCCGTGCTATCAGGAACCGGATTCGATCCTAAGCCATTGTGGCGATTGCCGAACCGGCTCCTCTAACGTTTCTAACCGAGAATCCTTCCGATTCTTACTAACGCAAAGCGCAGGTCGGCGAGGCTGTGGGCGACGGCCGAGCCCTAATCTTTCGGCGATGCCGAGAGCGATCGACGTCCACTGCTCTTACCGGAACAAGACCACTTTTTCCGCCCCTCGCTTCACCATGCTTGTTCGTGGCCTCCTGTCATGGAGGTCGGCATGAGCGATCTCACCACCGTCGAACT
>NZ_RZRP01001567.1:0-530 GCF_003997795.1 Mesorhizobium sp. M7A.F.Ca.US.005.03.2.1
TGGCTGATGCGATTAGCGCTTTGCCGGCGCGCTGTCCAACGGAAATGGCCCAGGCATATCGCCCGAACGTGTGCGGTGGTTCAGACGACGGCAGGCGAGAAAACGCACGCAGTATGAATCCCTTTGGAAATCAGCGCTTCAGGCAGCTGACGGGCCGCTGCCTCAACCCTCCGTTAACCATCCCCATTTACGGTTCGGTAAGTATGGCGCGCGTGCGCCGCGCAAGCAGTGGTGGCGATGTCCGGGGTCCAGCCAGAAAATTCGACGCGACGTGGGGGCAAGGCGGTCTGCGCCTTGCTGCTGGCAACCAGCATGTTTGCCTTGCTGCGCCCAACGGCGCTCCATGCCCAGGAAACCGAACTGCGCGGCGAAGTTTCGGAATCGGCGATCCTGTCCGACCAGCAGCGCAAGGCGAGACAGCTGGCCTTGGCAGCGCAGGGTCAACAGCCGGCCAACGCCGCGCAGGACAATGCGCCGGCCCGCACCTATCTGCCGGCCAGCGCCGGTGCCGTGCCTGACGACGCCGACAC
>NZ_RZRP01001568.1:0-529 GCF_003997795.1 Mesorhizobium sp. M7A.F.Ca.US.005.03.2.1
GCCCGAGATCGCGCTTGGCCAAGACCTTGCCGGCAGCGGCATCGCCGAACTTGCCGCCAGGGGCATGCTCAAGGCCGATGCCGCGCCTCTGGCGGTCGAGACGGTGCTCAACGTCACCCGCCATGACGGCAAGCAAGGCAATGTCGATGCCAAGATCCACTTTGCGCCGGCGGACAACAGGCTCGATCTTGACCTGAAGGCCTCGGAGCCGGCAGGCGGCATCATCGCCAATCTGCTCAAGCTGCCCGATACGCCGCCGGTCGACATAATTGTCTCGGGCACCGGGCCGCTCGCCAATTGGAACGGCATCGGCACGTTCTCGGTCGACGGCAAGATCGTCACCCAGCTGACAGGCCGGCACCAACTGACCGACAAGGGTAATCATGTTGAGGCCAAGGGCGACGGCGATTTCGCTCGCTTCCTGCCTGAGAATCTCAAGCCGCTGTTTGCCGGCAAGACCAGCTTCGATGTCGCCGGCACCGCCACATCGGCCGGTGGCGTCAGTGTCGACCGCGCCCACATCGACAGC
>NZ_RZRP01001569.1:0-526 GCF_003997795.1 Mesorhizobium sp. M7A.F.Ca.US.005.03.2.1
GCGCCACCCAGCACATCGGCATAGGCGTCGCGGATCGCCTCGGCTGGGAACAGCGCCGGATCGGGAATACCGCCGGCAAACGAGATGATGTCCGGCTGGTCGAGCAGCTTCAGCAGCTCGCGGATTTCGGACGCTTTCATGCGCGACGAGCGCGAAGCCAACAGGTTCATAAGGGTCACGGCACGCCTCCCCGACGCTGCAATATAGGTCAACTTGACTGACCTATATCCCCTCTTGGCCGCGAATTGAAGTGTGCCTGAACGGTTTCCCGAATGCGCCAGCACTGGCGCACTGCTCGAACGCCGCGAGCAGTTCCACAAAAGTGTTGCAGCGTTTTCCGACCGCCTAAAGGCTCTTCTTGTAGCCGAGATGGCTGCCGGTGAAGCCGAGGCTTTCGTAAAAACGATGCGCGTCCGCCCGCCCTTTGTCGGTGGTCAGTTGAACGAGGCCGCAGCCGCGCGCGCGGCACGCGTCGATCGCCCATTCGATCATCCGCCTGCCGATGCCGTCTGAGCGCCTGTGGTCG
>NZ_RZRP01001570.1:0-525 GCF_003997795.1 Mesorhizobium sp. M7A.F.Ca.US.005.03.2.1
GACAGCAATGACCGCGACTACAAGACCAGCGTCGACAGGCTCTATGCGGCCGGCGACGTGCGTCGTGGCCAGTCGCTGGTCGTCTGGGCGATCCGCGAGGGCCGCCAGGCGGCGCGCGCGATCGACGAGGCGTTGATGGGGTCGAGCGTTCTCCCGCGCTGAGCCCGGCCTCGGAGCCGCGCTGCGACACTAACGATTGATCGCGGTCGTGGTGTCGGTCGCGGCTGCGGCCTTCGGCGGCCAGGAGAAATCGTCGGCGCGGCCGGGCGATGCAATCGGTGCCTTGCCCTCGACCACAAGCTTTTCACCGGGCAGGTCCGGATTGGCCTTTGCCGGCGGTGCCGCGCCAAGCAGCTCCGAGCCGCCGTCGAGTGCCGGATCGCTGAGCAGCATCGGCGCAGTGCGGTCGATGACGATGGGGGGCGCGGCCGGCGCCGGCGTCTCGACAGGGGCGCCTGCCGGAGCGGACGGTGTAATCATGCTTCCCGGCGCGGTCAGGCCGAGGATCTTCAGCAGCGGTTTTTC
>NZ_RZRP01000156.1:0-9463 GCF_003997795.1 Mesorhizobium sp. M7A.F.Ca.US.005.03.2.1
GGCCTACACGCCCTATCAGGCCGAGATCAGCCAGGGCCGGTTGGAAATGCTGTTCAACTTCCAGACCCTGGTCACCGAACTGACCGGCCTGCCGGTGGCATCGGCGTCGCTGCTGGATGAAGCAACCGCCGTGGCCGAGGCGGTCGGCATTGCGCTGCGCCATCACCGCGACAAGCGCACCAAGGTAGCACTTGCCGGCACGCCGCACCCGCAGACGCTGGACGTGGTGCGCACCCGCGCCGAGCCGCTCGGCATCGAGATCGATGGCGAGACGATCGACGACAACACCGCCGCCCTGCTTGTCTCCTGGCCGGATACATTTGGCGTCTATGGCGACCACAAGGCAGCGATCGACAAGGCACACGCGACCGGCGCCCTCGTCGTCTTCATCGCCGACCCGCTCGGCCTGACGCTGACCGACGCGCCGGCCAAGCTTGGCGCCGACATCGCCGTCGGCCCGATGCAGCGCTTTGGCGTGCCGATGGGCTTTGGCGGCCCGCACGCGGCCTATTGCGCCGTCTCCGACAGGCTGACGCGGCTGATGCCTGGCCGCCTGGTCGGCCAGTCC
This sequence comes from Mesorhizobium sp. M7A.F.Ca.US.005.03.2.1, assembly GCF_003997795.1. Lineage (NCBI taxonomy): Bacteria > Pseudomonadati > Pseudomonadota > Alphaproteobacteria > Hyphomicrobiales > Phyllobacteriaceae > Mesorhizobium > Mesorhizobium sp. M7A.F.Ca.US.005.03.2.1. The sequence goes on from NZ_RZRP01000156.1 coordinate 569, forward strand.
ACCGACAGCAAGGGCCGGCCCGGATACCGGCTTGCCTTGCAGACGCGTGAACAGCATATCCGCCGCGACAAGGCGACCTCCAACATCTGCACCGCGCAGGCGCTGCTCGCCAATATGGCGACCGCCTATGCCATCTGGCACGGCCCCGCCGGGCTGCAGGCGATTGCCGGGCGCATCCACACGTTGGCCAATCGTCTTGCCGCCGGGCTCAAAGCAGCAAACATCTCCGTGCTCGGGTCAAGCCGCTTCGACACGGTGACGGCCGAGGTGAAGGGCAAGGCAGCTTCGATCGCCGCCGCCGCTGAAAAGGGCGGCAGATTGCTGCGTGCCGTCGATGCCGACCACATCGGCATCGCCTTCGACGAAACCTCCACCGAGGCCGATCTCGACGCAATCGCGGCCCTGTTCGGCGCCAAGGCTGGTGCCTCCGCCGACAGCACGGTGCCCGGCAAGCCGCGCGGCAAGGAGTTCCTGACCCAGCCTGTTTTCCACGAAAACAAGTCGGAAACCGAGATGATGCGCTTCCTGCGCCGGCTGGCCGACAAGGACCTGGCGCTCGACCGCGCCATGATCCCGCTGGGATCCTGCACCATGAAGCTCAACGCCGCCGCCGAGATGATGCCGGTGAGCTGGCCGAGCATTGCCAATCTGCACCCTTTCGCCCCGGCCGCGCACTCGGCAGGCTACCGTGCCATGATCGGCGAGCTGGAGGGCTGGCTGTCGGAGATCACCGGCTTCGACGCCGTCACCTTGCAGCCCAATGCCGGCAGCCAGGGCGAATATGCCGGACTGCTCGCCATCCGCGGCTATCACCGCTCGCGCGGCGACAACCACCGCACCGTCTGCCTGATCCCCTCCTCGGCGCATGGCACCAATCCCGCGAGCGCGGCGATGGCCGGCATGAGCGTCGTCGTCGTGCGCTGCACCGAAGACGGCAACATCGACATGGACGACATGAAGGCCAAGGCGACTGAGCATGCGCAAAATCTCGCAGCGCTGATGTTCACCTATCCCTCGACGCATGGCGTGTTCGAGGAAGGCGCACGCGATCTCTGCGCGCTGATCCATGAGCATGGCGGCCAGGTCTATTTCGACGGTGCCAACCTCAACGCGCTGGTCGGGCTTGCCCGTCCCGGCGACATCGGCGCCGATGTCTGCCACATGAACCTGCACAAGACCTTCTGCATTCCGCATGGCGGCGGCGGACCCGGCATCGGGCCGATCGGCGTCAAGGCGCATTTGAAGCCGTATTTGCCCGGCCATGTCACCGAAGGCTCGGCGCACGCCGTCTCCGCCGCCCCCTTCGGCAGCGCCTCGATCCTGCCGATCACCTGGATGTATATCCGCATGATGGGCGCCTCGGGCCTGAAGCAGGCGACCGAAACGGCGATCCTTTCCGCCAACTACATCGCGACGCGGCTCAGTGCGCATTTCCCGGTGCTCTACAAGGGCAGGCAGGGACGCGTCGCGCATGAATGCATCCTCGACACCCGTGTGCTCAAGGAGAGTGCAGGCATCAGTGTCGACGATGTCGCCAAGCGGCTGATCGATTATGGTTTTCACGCGCCGACCATGTCGTTCCCGGTCGCCGGCACGCTGATGGTGGAGCCGACCGAGTCCGAGCCCAAGCGGGAAATCGATCGCTTCTGCGAGGCCATGATCGCCATATCGGCAGAGGCAGCAAAAGTCGCCAGGGGCGAATGGCCTTTGGCCGACAATCCGCTGGTCAACGCGCCGCACACCGCCGCCGAGGCGCTGGCCGGCCAGTGGAACCATCCCTACTCGCGCCTGGAAGCGGCCTATCCGGCCGGCGACGCCGACACGGCAGCCAAGTACTGGCCTCCGGTGTCACGCATCGACAATGTCGCCGGCGACCGCAACCTGGTCTGCTCGTGCCCGCCGCTGTCCGACTATCTGGGGGCCGCGGAGTAATTTACGCTGAGCGCAAGGCCGGCTTGATCGGCTCGGCCTTGCCCATCCTCTTGCGGCTGATGACGCAATTTCGTCCGGCGCGTTTGGCGGCATAGAGCGCCGCGTCTGCCTCGGTGAGCACGTTGTCGAGGCTGCTGCCGCTTGCCTCGCCAAAGCCGATGCCGCCGCTGACCGTGCTGCGCAATTTGCCGAGCTGGGTGGGGACGATTTCGGCGCCGAAAGCCACGCCGATCTTGCTGGCGAGATCGTAGGCCTTTTCGTCCGTCATCCGCGACATGACGACTGCGAACTCCTCGCCGCCAAGGCGAAAAGCGTCGACGCCGGGCCGGGCATATTTCTTGATGACGGCGGCAAAACGGCACAAGACCTGATCTCCAACCGGGTGACCGTAGACATCGTTCGTCCGCTTGAAGTGGTCTAGGTCGAACATGACGATGGACATGAATGGACCGAAACTCCGCTCGCCGTAAAGCGACGTCAATGCCCGGCGGTTCAGCAACCCTGTCAGCGGGTCGGTCATGGTCTCGGCCTTGAGCTCGATCTGCGCCTGCAGATGATGGAGGGAGAGCGTCAATGCTCCGAGCCCGGTCATGCAGGCCACCGCCACGACGGAATTCAATCGTTCGGCCCAATTGTCGGGCGCAACCGCGAGCGTCCATTGCCCCTTGGTCAGCAGAACCACGCCGCAAAGCGCAAACGACATCGCGCAGGTGCCGCTCAGAAACGAAACCACCAGCAGGATGCGGCGATCGTGACTGCCGTTGATCCAGAACATGGCGCCGATCGCCGACAGCAGCGCCGTCACCGTGGTGTAGGTGATGATGAAGCCAACGCCGTCAAAGCCAAGGAAAGTGACAGCGGCACAGATAGTCATGGCGGCAAGCGCCGGTGCAACGGCGCGCCTGTAGCCGGGCACGCCGAGATATTGCATGGCCGACAAGCAGAGGATCAGGAACCCCAGGCTGAGCAGCGCAAGCACGATCTGGCAAAGCAGCGGATCGGGGTCCTTGGTGTACCGCCAGAACAGGATCACATGCGCGACGAGCACCAGAATTCCGCACGCCACCGTCAGCACGAAACCTGCCTTGGGCGCGGTGAACCAGATCGCAAACATGGTGACGCTGAGGCATATGCCCGACAGCGCGGCTGCGAGCAGGAGCGAACTGAAGTCCAGCATATCGGGCAAGGGCCTCTCGAGCGTCGGCGGTTGCGCTGCATTCTAGGTCAGCGGCTGCCCCCAGATACGGGTTTTCAGGCGATCCATCGATGCAACCTGCAGATAGGGTTTACAAAGCGTCGATGGCACGTGTCCCGAAACCGGACCATTGGACGCGAGATCAACCCTTGTTCAGGAGAGCGAGGTTGGCGTTGACGACGGTGGGATCGGCCATGCCGGCCTTCGCTTCGAGCAGCAGCGCCTTGGCCTTCTTGCGATTGCCGCGCAGCAGTTGCGAATAACCCATATTGTTGACGATCTGCGGCCTGCGACCGGCGACTTTCAGAAGCTGGCCGTAGGCACGGTCGGCGAAGTCGAAGCGGCCGAGTTCATCATAGGAAGCCGCGAGCCCCATCCAGGCCTCCGCATTGTCGGCCTTCAACTCGACGGCCTTGCGGAAGTGCTTTTCGGCGAGGCCGTAATTGGCGTCGCGAAACTGCGCCTTGCCTTGCGCCAGATCGGAGGTTTCGGTGTCTTTAGCCGCCGGTTGGATGGCGGTGGTCTTGGTGGTGTCGACGCCACTCGTCGAACAGCCAGACATCATCAAGACGGCCGCCATCGTGGCCATTGCCGGGAAATTATTGTGACGCATGCCCCTGCCTCATCGCCCGATTTGCCGGGTCGTTCTTCAGGAAACACAATATATCAGCGGCGATTAAACTTCGGTGCCGAAACGCCGCCAAAATTCGGCTTCGGGCACACCAGCCATTAACCACCAGGCCGCGGTGCTTCAGTCGCAGCCAGCGGCGTCCTCACGGCTCCAGGGCTTCGAGCCCCGCAGGAGCCGTATACCGGCTGCCGTCATAGCGTAGCCGGTAGGTTTGGCTCACGGACTTGCCGGGATGGGACTGGCACTCGCCATCCTTGTCGGGCAACGGATTGTCGGTATCCATTCGCTCGACCACCGTTATGTCGTGGTAGCCATGATGTTTGGCCGGGCTCATCGCCAGGCTAACCCGACTGGTATGGAAGGATCCGGCGCAATTGGTATCACCCTCGCCGCCATTGCCGGCCACGACCAGGCCATCGAGCACCATCCTCAGGGAATCGCCATCGACGGCATAGAGCCGCAGGTCGGTTTCACTGAACGGATTAGGCAGCGAATTGTTTGCCATTTCGATGCGCAGGCCAAAGGCAGTAACATCGGGCGCCAGCGCATAGCGGCCGGTATCAAGCTCCACCTGGCGGATGGCGATGGCATCATCATTCATCAGCCCGGGCTGGAGCAGGCGCTGGCGCACCTGCCAGCTCTTCCTGTCGACAATCAAAAGCTCGATATCGCCGGCATGCGCGTAGTCGCTGGGTTGGGACCCGTCCATCAGCGGCACTGCGACCAACAGCAGGTCGTCATGGGCGGGCCAGATCTTGCAAACCAGCCCTGGCGGATCGCCATACGCGAATGTCAGGGCAATGCTGGTGTGGGGTTCGAGCGTGAACGAGGTGCCGTCGGCGCTCTTTCGAGCTTTGGGATAGGCCTGCTGCACCAAGGCGGCGGCATCGCCGCAATCGCCGGCCACGGCCCAGGCGGGCGACAGGCTGGCCGCGGCAAGGCCAAGGAAGAGGGTGCGCAGCAGCATGGACTTTCTCACCTGCAAAGCCGGGTTCGGTCAGGACAATGGTTTGTCAGCCCCTTGCTAGGGCTTTTGTGGAGCGCTCGCTAGTGCGCCGTCATTTTGACGATGACTGGAATGGCCGCGATCATCAGCACCACCGGCAGGATGCACACAACCACGGGCACCGACATCTTGGCAGGCAGAGCGTGCGCCTTTTCCTCGGCCAACGACATACGCTTATGGCGCATGTCGTCGGAGAAGACGCGCAGCGCCCCCGACAGGCTGGTGCCGAGTTCCTTGGACTGCTGCAGCAGCGTGGCGAAGGAACGCACCTCGTCCAGGCTGAGGCGATCGGCGAGCGCCTTCAGCGCATCGTCGAGGCTGCGCCCGGCCCTCAGCTCCAGCGACACCAGCTGCAGGTTCTGGCTGAGCGCGGGATAAGTCTTGGCGAGTTCCTTGGAGACGCGCTCTATGCCTGCCTCCATGCTCATGCCGGCATCCGAGCAGACAATCATCAGGTCCATGAAATCGGGAAAGCCGTTGCGGTACTCGCGCCTGCGTTCCCGCACTTTCTGGCTCAGCACCAGGCCGGGCAGGAAATAACCGGCCGCGCCCGACAGGATGACGAATGTCCAGCGGCTGGCCATCGTTGCGTCCGGACTGGCCATCCAGCGGTTGAGCACAAACACGCCTATTGCCGTGCCGATCATCGCAGTGAACCGGATCAGGAAGAACGTGCCGACAGCGCGCGGCTCCATGTAGCCCGCCTGGATAAGCTTCATGCGCAGCCGCGCGACATTTTCCGGATCGCTCCTGGCGTAGAATTCCTGCGCCCGCTTCACCGCCTTCTCGCGCACGATGCCGGTATTCTTCTTTTGCACCGGCTCCGGTTTGGCGGCCACGGGACCGTTGTCGACCCTGAGCCGGCGCATGACCTCGTTGCGATCGCCCTTCGCCATGACAACAGGCCAGGCAACAGCGGCAGCACCCACCGCCAGCAGCAGTATGGCCACCGGCATCAATGAGGTCGGCGCAAGCGAGGCGAGGAATTCGATGAAATCCTGCATGTCAGAACTTGAAATTCGACATCTTGAACATCATCAAATTGCCCAGCATCAGCCAGGTGATCGACGCGCCAAGCAGATACCAGGTCTTCGGCTCGCCCCAGACGTCGCTGTAGAAGCCCGGCATCAGTGCCATGATGGCGGCAAACAGCAACGCCGGCACGGCCGTCAGAATGTAGGCCGACATCCGGCCTTCTGTCGCAATGGCGCGCACCTTGCGGCGCAGCTTGCCACGCTCGCGAATCGTCGTCGCCAGGCCGTCGAGGATCTCGCGCAGATTGCCGCCCGAACTGGTCTGGATCGAGACGGCGGTGACGAACAACGGCAGATCCTCCTGGCCGACCCGGTCGAACAGCGAGTTCAACGCCGAAACCAGATCGGATCCGTAGGTCACTTCGTCGGCGATGACGCCGAACTCGCTGCCGATCGGGTCGGGCATCTCGCGCGCCACCATGGCGATCGCCACCGGCACCGGATGGCCGGCCTTCAGGCCACGCGTGATCAGTTCCAGCGCCTCCGGCAACTGCATGCCGAACCGCTTCAGCCGGCGCTTGCGCTTGAAACGCAACGTCAGCACCGGCAATAGCGGCATGAGCACCACGAACAGGACGAACCCCATCAGCGGCGGCAAGCCGTACCAGATGGCGACCAGGGCCATCGCCATCGCCACGCCGCAGGTGATCATGAGGAATTTCGACAGCGGCATGATCATGCCCGACTGGGTTCGCAGCGCGCGAAACCGGTCCGCCGAAAACAGCGGCGTGCCCGCGTCAAGGCCGCGCTCCTTGCGCAGTTGGACGAGCACCTGCTCCTGGCTGATCTTGTTTTCCTGCAGCCTCATGCGCCGGTTGATGGCGGTGCGCTTGTCGCTGCGGCCGGCATAAAGCAGGTAACAGGCCTCGGCGATCAGGATGCCGGTCAGCGCGGCCGCGGCATAGACGACATAGATCGCGCTCATTCCATCGAACACTTGGCTACTCCTGCGGCCGGCCGGGTTCGAAATATCGTCCGGGAAACTCGATGCCCATGGCGCGCAGGTCCTCGAGGAAGCGCGGCCGGATGCCGGTCGCCTCGTAGTGGCCCAGAATCTTGCCGTCGGCCTCCATGCCGGTGCGCACGAAGCGGAAGATCTCCTGCATCTGGATGACATCGCCTTCCATGCCGGTCACCTCGGCGACACTGGTCACCTTGCGCTTGCCGTCGGACAGGCGCGTCAGTTGGACGATCAGGTCGAGCGCGCTGGCGATCTGGCTGCGGATCGACTGCACCGTCATCGGCATGCCGGTCATGCCAAGCATCTGCTCGAGCCGCGAAATGGCGTCGCGCGGCGTGTTGGCATGGATGGTCGCCATCGACCCTTCGTGGCCGGTGTTCATTGCCTGCAGCATGTCGAAAGCCTCCTCGCCGCGGCACTCGCCGAGGATGACGCGGTCGGGGCGCATGCGCAGTGCGTTCTTGACCAGGTCGCGCTGCTTCAGCTCGCCATGGCCTTCGATGTTGGCCGGACGTGTTTCCATGCGCGCGACATGCGGCTGCTGCAGCTGGAGCTCGGCCGCGTCCTCGATGGTGATCAGCCGCTCGTCTTCCGGAATGAAGGCCGACAGTGCATTGAGCATGGTCGTCTTGCCGGTGCCGGTGCCGCCCGAAATGATCGTCGTCTTGCGGGCATGCACGGCCGCCGCCAGCACTTCGGCCATGTTCTGGGTGATGGCGCCGAATTCGACCAGTTTATGCAGGCCGAGCTTGTTCTTGGAGAATTTGCGGATCGACACCAGCGGACCGTCGACCGCAACCGGGCGGATGGCCGCGTTGAAGCGCGAGCCGTCCAGCATGCGGGCATCGACCATCGGCTGCGATTCGTCGACGCGGCGACCGACCGCGGCGACGATCTTGTTGACGATGCGCAGGAGATGCGCCTCGTCCTTGAACGGAATGTGGACCGGCTGCAGCTTGCCCTTCTTTTCGACAAAGCAGTTCATGTGGCCGTTGATCAGGATATCGTTGATGTCGGGATCCTTGAGCAGCGGCTCGAGCGGACCGAGGCCGACCATCTCGTCGACGATGTCGTCGACCAGCGCGTCAAGCTCGACGGTGTTGATCGCCATCCGCTCCTGCTTGGTCTTTTCCGAAACGAAGTCATGCACTTGCCGGCGCATCTCATCCTTCGGCAAACGCTCCAGCGCGACAAGATTGATCTCTTCGAGCAGCAGCCGGTGGATACGCACGCGCGCATCGAGCACCTTGTTGGCATTCTTCGCCAGCGCTGCTTCCGGCTTTGCCGGCAAAGCCTTTCGGCTGGTTGGTATGACGACGGCATGATGGGCGACCGGCGTCGTCTCAGGCGCGCGCTGCGGACGCGCATCGCGGTTCTGCAGGGTGGAGAAGCGGCTGGTCATCCGGCTTTCCTCTTCAGTAATCCACGGCCCATGCCAAACAGCGAGCGCGATTTCGCCCGGGTCGGGACCGCTTCTTCCGGCAGGATGATCTTCTTCAGATCGTTGACGACATTGGCGTTGGGATCGATCTCGTGCAGCGGTACGCCGCGATCGACTGCTTCGCGCACCAGCCGGTAGTTGTTGGCGATGCCGCCGACGAAATGCTCGCCAAGGATTTCCTGGACGTCCGCCTGCTTGATGCCGTTATCGAACATCTTCTGTTCGAAACGGTTGACGATGACGTTCGGCTTCACTTCCTTGCCGGCCGTCTCGTAGACCGCCTGGATCAGCCGCTGGGTGTGGCGCAGGCACGGCACCGTCATTTCCGCGACGATGTAGAGCTTGTTGGAACCGAGCAGCACGGTCTCCGTCCATGGAAACCAGGTGCGGGGCATGTCGATGACGACATTGTCGAAATAGGCCGAAACGAGATCCAGCATGCGCACCACGACATCGGTCTTGAACGAGCGCATCTCGGCTGGATGCGCCGGTGCCGCCAGCACGCAAAGCCCGCTGGCATGCTTGGACAGCATCACGTCGAGCAGTTGGCGGTCGAGACGCTCGGGCTGGTTCTCGATCTCGGTGATGTCGAAACGCGGTTCGAGGTCGAGATATTCGGCACAGGCGCCCTGCTGGAAGTTGAGATCGACGACGCAGGTCGACGCGCCGCGCGTCACCGAGTGATGCAGCTGGAA
>NZ_RZRP01001571.1:0-524 GCF_003997795.1 Mesorhizobium sp. M7A.F.Ca.US.005.03.2.1
GGAAAGTTGCAATCGCCGGATCGGCAGCGTGTTGGTGAACGGCGTGATGGTCAGGTCGGGATCGAAAATGCCGTCGAGCTCCGGCATCGGCAGGCCGTCCCTGGTCCAGCGACCATCGCCATCGGCGGCAAGAACAAGCGTGCGGCCGCTACCGATCATATCGACAACGACACGCCTGGCGTGCCAGCCGACATCGCAAACGATGCGGTAACGGACGGCAAAAGGCGTTTGCCCGGAGCAGACTGCGACAGAGTCGGCCGAGACCTCCCCTGCCCGCTCCTGCAGCACCAAATGTTCGAGACCCGGTCCGTCCCACTCGCGCCAACGTATGATCTTCACATCTTCCGGCATCAGCCCAACACCTCCATGGCGACTGGACGCTAGTTTGTACCCGGTGGCTGATAGGGGCCGCCCGGCACACCCCAGCCCCAGGCCGGCATCGGTTCCGTCTGCGGATCGCAGGTTTCGCCGAGATTGGAGTTCATCTTGGCCAGGCGCGATCCCCATTCGACATAGCCCATGAA
>NZ_RZRP01001572.1:0-524 GCF_003997795.1 Mesorhizobium sp. M7A.F.Ca.US.005.03.2.1
AAATGTTCTGCTGCAGTGACGCACCGCCCTGCCGCGAGACTGCGTTCAGGCGGCGCGCGCTTTAAGTCCTGCGGCTCACATCAATTGGTCAAAAGCTCCGCGGTCCGGGCAAGTGCGCCGGCGAAGCCGTTGAGCGGAATGGAAAAGCTCACCGCTTGTCCGGTGTCTGCCGCGAAAGCGTCGATCTTCAGCGTGGTGCCTGATTTCAGCAGCGGCGTGACAGTCGCATCGAACACCACCGGCACCAGACAGCCGACGACCTGGCAGGTGTTGAACGCCAGGCTGCCGTCCAGCTTCTGATCGTCGATGGTCAGGCTCACCCCCTTGGCCAGCGCCAGGCCGAACGGCAGCGCAAGCGTTCCCGTGGCATCCTCGCCGGTCTTGCTCGACAGCTCGATCGCCAGCAGGCGCTGATTGTTCTGCTTGTTGAATTGCTGATGCGACAGGCTGCAAGTTTTGGTCGCGCCTGATATCTGGCAATTGACCGTCCAGTCGCCGTGGGTTTCGGACAGTGCCGACGCGCC
>NZ_RZRP01001573.1:0-523 GCF_003997795.1 Mesorhizobium sp. M7A.F.Ca.US.005.03.2.1
CCATTGATCAGCGCGTCGCGTCCCATATCGACCTGGAATGTGTCGCCTTCGCCGGTAAGAAACTTGTCGATGCGCAAGGCAACGTGCGGGAACACCGTATAGGCGGCGAAAACGCCGCCGACGCCGGCGGCACCCAGCGCAACGATCCACAGCCAGGGCAGCCCGGCCATGAAAAACATGATGCCCCAGGTGCCGGTCGTCAGCATGGTCTGGCCGAGATCCGGTTGCGCCACCAGCAGCGACACGACCAGTACCAGCAGCAACATGGCGAACAGATTGCCGGGAATGTCGGGCTGGCGCTTGTGCTCAGCGAAAAGCCAGGCGCACATGATGACGAAGGCTGGTTTCAAAAATTCCGACGGCTGGATCGACAGGCCGGCAAGCGACACCCAGCGGCGTGCGCCCTTCACCTCGACGCCGATGTAGAGCACCGCCACCATCAGCACCAGCATCAGGCACAGCATGATCAGCGCCATGCGCCGGATCTGCCTGGAATCGAGGAACGACACAGCCAGCATCACGC
>NZ_RZRP01001574.1:0-521 GCF_003997795.1 Mesorhizobium sp. M7A.F.Ca.US.005.03.2.1
CCCTATCGGACCGCTGTCGGCGCCATTCCGGGGCAACTTGCCCGTATCGACAGCTTGACCGCCCCCGACGACCAGTTCGTCCAGCCGATCAACCACATCAAGGACGCGCTTTCGCAAAAGCAGGCTGAACTGGCCGAGACGATTGCCCTGTACGACCAGGGCAATGCGACGAAAGCGCTGGATCTGATTCGCAGCGGCCAGGGCAAGGCAGTCATGGACGAAATCCGAACCAGCATGGATACGGTCCGACGCATCAGCGCCGCAGCCGTCGCCGCGCGCGACGCGCATACCGACCAGGTCGAGACCTGGCTACGCATCGGTTCGGTGGCGGCACTGCTGGCGATCTTCCTGCTTGCCGGCTACGCGATCAGGGAATCGCGCCGCCGCTTCCTTGAGGTGGTCGTCGCCCAGGAGGAGTTGGTGCGCAAGAACGTCGCGCTCGGCAGTGAGATCGAGACACGTGAAAAGGCAGAATCCCAGATCCGCCAGATGCACAAGATGGAGGCGGTCGGCCAGCTTAC
>NZ_RZRP01001575.1:0-519 GCF_003997795.1 Mesorhizobium sp. M7A.F.Ca.US.005.03.2.1
GTTCCAGGACTATGCGCTGTTTCCGCATATGAGCGTCGGCAGCAATGTCGGCTTCGGCCTGCGCATGCAGGGCGTCGACGGCGCGACACGCGCCGCAACGGCGCGCGAGGCGCTGGCGCTGGTCGGTCTCGCCTCTGCCTTCGACAAGAAGCCGCATCAGCTCTCCGGCGGCCAACGGCAGCGCGTGGCGCTGGCGCGCGCGCTGGTGATCGAGCCGGCGGTGCTTTTGCTCGACGAGCCGCTCGGCGCCCTCGACCTCAAACTTCGCCGGCAGATGCAGGATGAATTGAAGGCGATCCAGAAGCGCATCGGCACCGCCTTTATCCATGTCACGCACGACCAGGAAGAGGCGATGGCGCTGGCCGACCATTGCGTGGTGATGAATGACGGGCGCATCGAGGACGAAGGTCCGCCAGAGCGCGTCTACGCACGGCCGGCGACGCGTTTTTCGGCGACCTTCATGGGCGAAAGCACGATCCTCGCCGGCACGGTCACGGAGGCCAGCGACAGGACAAGCAC
>NZ_RZRP01001576.1:0-518 GCF_003997795.1 Mesorhizobium sp. M7A.F.Ca.US.005.03.2.1
TTTCGAGGCGCGAAAACACCTGGCCAGCGAGATCGACTCGCTTCGCCAGCGCGTTGCCGAGCGCCAGACCATCGTGCGCGCGGTGACGGCACTGGCGAAAGGCGCCGATGACGGCCGCGCCTATGCGCAGCTGCGCTCGCTGGCGATGAGCTGGCAGATCAGCGTCGAGGATGCCGCGCGGCGGATCGTGGCCATGACAAGCGAAGAAGCAACAGGGGAAGAAGGCGGCGATGACCAGTCCCATCGTGCCTGATCTCACCGCGCCAGGGCGCATGCCGGTCAAGCCGCGCGCCGGCGTCTGGCGCCGGCTGGTCAGGCGCCGTCTGGCTCTGCTCGGGCTGGTCATCGTCGCCATCGTCGTTGCCGGCGCCGTGCTGGCGCCATGGCTGACTGGCTATGATCCCAACGAGCAGATGTTCGACGGCCTGACCATCGAGGGCTCGCCCTTGCCGCCGGATGCAAAATTCTGGCTGGGCACCGACTTGCTCGGCCGCGACCTCCTGACCCGCATCCTCTAC
>NZ_RZRP01001577.1:0-518 GCF_003997795.1 Mesorhizobium sp. M7A.F.Ca.US.005.03.2.1
TTCTACACCTGCCCGATCTGCGGTCAGCAGGTCGACATGCGCGACCTACGCCAAGTCATTTGGCACGAACGGCCAAAACACCGGCCTCTGCTCGTTTCGGTGGAGTAGACTTTTTACGTTTTGGCCGGAACGGAGACTGCAAGAGCGGTCAACCTGACATCCAAGATGCCACTAGCAGGGCGCATAAGGATGAGACCAGAGCAGCGGCTGCAAGAAGGACTCCTGCGCTCTGCCAATCTGGCGCCGGCTCGTATAACAGCTTGGCGGGCGGCTGATTATCATTCATGGGAAGCATCAAATTAGGTTCCGCTAATTCCTGACGCTGGCACCGGGACGGCGGCCAACCCGGTGGGGAACGCGTTGCAAATGATCTCACCGGGCTGCATGCGCTCTCCGTGATGAGTGCCCGCCACGCCAAGCGAGCCGTGGCGGGCAATCAACCAACCGACGATGAGGGGACTATTGATCGTCGACGTCACTGCTCGTGCACAAAACGCCAATGTTTCACGGGTCAGACC
>NZ_RZRP01001578.1:0-515 GCF_003997795.1 Mesorhizobium sp. M7A.F.Ca.US.005.03.2.1
TCTGGAACGTCTCCACCCGCCCCGAGGGGCGAGCCGCCGCCAGCCACATCGCCTTCTCCGATCAAAAACACTTGTCCGGCCTGCGAAATCCGTGCCCGGCGCTGGCTATGCGCCGCCACCTCTGTCTATCGTCGCCCAGCACCCTCAGGAGCCCACCATGAGCACCGTCCCCAAAACGCCCGAACAGGCGGCAGACAATCAGAACGATGACGGCGGCGAGTATTTCGAGGCGCCGATCGTCGGTGAGCTGGAGGCCGATCCGGTATCGGACGAACACTTCGACACGCCCGAAGTGCCGGACTCCGAACCGGCAGGCCCCGGCGCCCACCGTGGCAAGCCGAAGAAAAAGCCGTCGGCGATATCGGGCCGCAAATTCCGCAAGCGCGATCTGGTGCGCATCGACACGCTGCGCCCGAGCCTCGCCGACCGCATCCGCTCGGACCATCCCGACCTGCCGGCCGGCGCCCGCATCAGCCGCGCCGAGCTCGGCCGCTACCGCATGCGCTATATGGAGG
>NZ_RZRP01001579.1:0-512 GCF_003997795.1 Mesorhizobium sp. M7A.F.Ca.US.005.03.2.1
GCCTTTATCCGGCTGGAGCATTTCGCATGCCTGTCGGACCTGGTCGATTCAGCGGTTGAGTTGTTCTTCATGCCGGGCACTCTGCGGCTCGGCCATGGTGGTGAGGCGCATGTCGACTGGAGCGGGAGCCCGCGCATCGTGCTCGATCTGGAACTGAGGCCGCCCGGCGTCACCGTCTATTTCCAGCTGACGCTGAGCGAGCTCGGCGCGTCGGTGGCGGTCAACTACGTATCGTTCGAGAAGCCGGGCGAAGACCCGGAGCGCAACACGGCGCTGCTCGAAGCGGTGATCGAAGAGGCGCGTATCCGCAAGGTCGAGCCGCTGGCCTATCGCTGATCGCTTTCGAATTCCTCTATTCGATCAAGCCCAGCCGCAGCGCCTTGGCAACGGCCTGGTTGCGATTGACGGCGTTGAGCTTCTGGGTCGATTGGGTCAGATACTGGTTGGCGGTGTGCACCGACAGTTTCAGGAGTCGCGCGATCTCCTCGCTGGTGTTGCCGTTGGCGGTCAGC
>NZ_RZRP01001580.1:0-509 GCF_003997795.1 Mesorhizobium sp. M7A.F.Ca.US.005.03.2.1
ATCCCTTCCAGCCGGCCATCGGGCAGCGTCTTGCCAAAGCCCTTCGCCATGAGAGCGACTGGCACGTATTGGGCCACCTCCGGTTCCGACTTTGCCGCTTCCTGCAGGCCTTCGACAAGCTTGTCGAAGCCGGCGACATCGACGGTCACGCTACCTTCGGGCTTTTCGCCTGGGAATGTCATCTCGCCTTCCAAGGCGATCTCCGTATCCTTGTTCTTCACGGTGCTGTGGCCAAGCACGACCTTCGGCGTCTTGGCCATGAAGTCGGCCTTAAGCTGCTCGCCGAATTCGGCAGACAGCGGCGGATTCTTATTGAGATCAAAAGCTTCGATCGCCTTCTTCGCCATGCTGTCGAGATCGATATTGGCGCCGCCAAAGTTCAAATCGACATCGGTGGGCAACAACCCCACGCTCCAGCTCGGGAGAAGCTGGGTCGGCACGGTCAGTCCCGATGCCTTGATGCCGTAGGTGATCGTGCCGTTTTGGGCGACGCCGTCGGAGCCGAACAT
>NZ_RZRP01000157.1:0-9452 GCF_003997795.1 Mesorhizobium sp. M7A.F.Ca.US.005.03.2.1
CATCTCGACCTTGTCCGCATCAGCCAGCTCGAAACCTGGCTGAACACGCTGCCGCGCGAGGTGCCCGTCGTCATCGCCAGCCACGACCGCGCCTTCCTCGACGCCACCACCAACCGGACCCTATTCCTGCGCCCGGAACAGTCGCCGGTGTTTGCCCTGCCCTACTCCCGCGCCAGGCAGGCGCTCGACGAGGTCGATGCTTCGACCGAGCGCAAGTTCCAGCGCGACATGAAGGTGGCGCAGCAATTGCGCCGGCAGGCGGCCAAGCTCAACAACATCGGCATCAATTCGGGCAGCGACCTTTTGACGGTGAAGACCAAGCAGCTCAACCTGCGGGCCGAAAAACTGGAAGAAGCGGCCGTACCGGCGCACCGCGAAAAGTCGGCGGGTGCCATAAAACTGGCCAATCGCGGCACCCACGCCAAGGTGCTGATCACGCTCGACGACGCGGCTGTGGAAACACCCGACGGCACCCCGCTGTTTCGAACCGGCAAGCGCCATATCTGCCAGGGCGACCGCATCGTGCTGCTCGGCCGCAACGGCGTCGGCAAGTCGCGCTTCGTCACCCTGATCCGCAATGCCATTGTCGAACCGGACACGGTGCCGAATGTGAAGGTGACGCCGTCGACGGTGCTAGGCTACAGCGACCAGGCGCTGTCGGGCATCAGCGGCGACGACACGCCGCTGATGCTGGTCTCGCGCCGCTACGATGTCGGCGAGCAGCGTGCCCGCTCGCTGCTGGCAGGCGCCGGCGTGGTCATCGAGATGCAGGAGAAAAAGATCGGTGCGCTGTCCGGCGGCCAGAAGGCGCGGCTGATGATGCTGGCGCTGAGGCTCGCCAATCCCAACTTCTATCTGCTGGACGAGCCGACCAACCATCTCGACATCGACGGCCAGGAAGCCCTGGAAGCGGAACTGCTGGCACATCAGGCAAGCTGTGTGCTCGCCTCGCACGACCGCTCCTTCATCCGCGCCATCGGCAACCGCTTCTGGCTGATCGAGAAACGGCGGCTGACCGAAGTCGAAGACCCAGAGGATTTCTTCCGCTCGGTGGCGGAGGGCGCTGGCTAATCGGTGAACAAAACTGCCGATGAAGTTCCGGCCTGTCGAGCGCAGGCCGGAGTTTCGTATCATGTTACGAGACGTCTTCTTGACTTCCGAAGCGTATCATGCCATGGTACGCCACTCGGGTCGGCAAGATGATACGCTCCTTCAAAGACAAGACCAGCGAAGCCGTTTCGAACGGCAAGGCTCCGAAGGGCTTCCCATCGGACCTTGTCCGCTCAGCCCAGCGGAAGCTGTTCATGATCGACAACGCCGCCGAACTGTCGGATCTGAAGACCTCCCGGCAACAGGCTTGAGCCGCTGAAAGGTAACCGTGCGGGCCAGCATTCGATCCGCATCAACGATCAATTCCGCGTCTGCTTTCGGTGGGTGGAAGGGCAAGCGGAGGATGTTGAAATCACCGACTATCATTGAAGAGGGTTCAAAATGCTGAACATCAACCCACCTATCCATCCCGGAGAAATTCTCCGTGAGGAATATCTCGTGCCGCTCAATCTGAAGCCTTACACGCTGGCCAAAAAGCTGCATGTGCCCCGCACACGCATCGAGCGCCTGGCCAGCGAGACGACACCGGTAACGCCCGACACCGCTTTGCGCCTTGCGAAGTTCTTCGGAACCACGCCGCAGTTCTGGATGAATATGCAGGCGAGCTACGACCTCGCCGTAGAGGGAGAGGCGAAGAAGGCCGATCTTGAAACAATCGAACGTCTACAACCGCGGCCTGAAGTAATCGCGTTAGCAACAACCCGCTTCAAGCAGGCTGCGGAGCTAGCGATAAAAAAATCTCGGCGGTCTGTCGGATAGCCTCAGCCCGTCGCGTCCTTGGGATGCCGACACGATGATGCCGGCCCAACCCAGGGAGAATTATCATGTCGGTTCTTTCGTCCATCGGTCGCATCGCAACCCGGTATGCTGCAGCGCGCGCTCGTCACCGCAGCGAACGCGTCCTGCGTTCACTGCCTGCCTCGCTGCGCAAGGATATCGGGTTTCCGGACGTCTTCGATGCGCAAAACGGCCGCCGCCCCTGACCTCGCGGGGCGCCAGTCAGTCATGCGTATCGCCCGAAAGCGGCGTCGCCTGCATCGATACGCGTTTTTCGAAAGCCTCGAACCAGCGCGTCAGCAGTGCCCGTGAGCGAAAAGGCGGAAGGTGACGGAACGCCATCCAGGACAGCGTGGTGGCCAAGGCAATGTGGCCGATATGGAGCGGCGCCTCGTCGTCCAGCGTGCTCTCGATCCAGTCGTAGCTCGCCTCGATCTTTTCCCGGTATCCGTCGGCGAGAGCACCATAGCGCAACTTTTCGGGTCTCCTTTCCGTCTCCCAGCGCAAGGCTATACCCGTCTGCGCCAGGCCCTGGGCGACCGCCTGCAACCGCAATGCCTGCCAGCGCGCCTCGCCGTCGTGCGGCACCAGCTTGCGACCGTCATGCAGCGTGTCGAGATAGGCGCAGATGACATCGGAATCGAAGATCGGCGACGCGTCGGGCCGCAACAGCACCGGCACTTTGCCGAGCGGGTTTTCGGCGTAGACGTGGGCATTGCGCAAAGTCGGACTGGTCTCGTGATGAATGACCTCCAGCCGATCGGCAATGCCAACCTCGTGGGCGAAGACGAGCGCCTTGCGCGCGAAGGGTGAGTGGGTCTGATAGTAGAGGATCATTGTCGTCCCAGGATTTGAAGAGGCGTTCGCCTGATCCATCTGTTCTAGCCTGCGAGCCGAGAGAATTGCGCTCTGATTGGGCGCGGTCGACGCAAGTTCGTTTCACGCCTCTCGTCCAACTGCGGCTGCGTGGCCTGTCCAGGGCCGGTCGGCCAAAAAAATCTGCCGGCCATGTAGGAACGCCGGCACCTCATCCGTCCTTTGGCTCGCAAGGCCAA
This sequence comes from Mesorhizobium sp. M7A.F.Ca.US.005.03.2.1, assembly GCF_003997795.1. NCBI lineage: Bacteria > Pseudomonadati > Pseudomonadota > Alphaproteobacteria > Hyphomicrobiales > Phyllobacteriaceae > Mesorhizobium > Mesorhizobium sp. M7A.F.Ca.US.005.03.2.1. The sequence goes on from NZ_RZRP01000157.1 coordinate 2,943, forward strand.
ACGCAAAGAGGAACAACAGATGACCGATCAGACCCCCGTTCAGCCCGCGGCCAAAGTGCTCGGCGGATTGACCCCCTATCTGCAGCTGGATGGCGCCTTCAAGGCTGCCGAATTCTACAAGAAGGCCTTTGGTGCCGAGCAGGTCTTTGCCTATCCGGCGGACGAAAAAGGCCGCACCATGCACATCCACCTCCACATCAACGGCTCGACGCTGATGCTCTCCGACTTCTATCCCGAAAACGGCATGCCTGCCGTCAAGCCGCAGGGTTACACCATGCAGCTTCACCTCGGCAGCGACGACATCGAAGCCTGGTGGAAGCGCGCCGTCGATGCCGGCTGCGAAGTCGCCGTGCCGCTCCAGATCATGTTCTGGGGTGACCAGTGGGGCAATATGCGCGACCCGTTCGGCGTCGAATGGGCGATGAATGCGCCGGTCAAGAAAGCCTGATCTATCGCCAATGGCGAAGTCCCTCACCGGCTGGCGTCGGTGAGGGATTGTGAACTTCCAGGAGGAGACCCACAATGTCCTATGTCGATGGCTTCGTGCTTGCCGTGCCCAAGGCAAATCTCGATGACTACAAGAGGCTGGCCAATCTCGCAGGCCCTATATGGAAGGAACACGGCGCGCTCGCCTATGTCGAATGCATCGGCGGCGACGTGCCCTATGGCGAGGTCACTTCGTTCCCGCGCGCCGTGCAGGCCAAGGACGACGAGATCGTCGTCTTCGCCTGGGCCGTCTATGAGTCGCGGGAGAGCCGCGATGCCGTCATGGCCAAAGTGATGGCAGATCCGCGCCTGAAGGCCGATTGGGCGGACATGCCGTTCGACGGGAAGCGCATGATCTTCGGTGGCTTCAAGCCATTCATAGAGCTTTGAGCAGCCGGTAGCAGATTGGCAGAAGCCCCTCAGCTTCGTCATCCTAGGACGAAGCAGGAGCAAAGCTCCGTCGCGAAGGCCTTAGGATGACGACGCGGGTGCTTAGGCCAATCTCTAAGGCCACGATCAGCTAGAGAGCGTTGCGCTAATCCAGCCTGTCCAGAAGCGGCTTCAGCCGGTCACCATAGCGCTTCCATAGATCGACCGACCCCTGATACATCGGCTGGCGCACCTGTGCGGCTGAAGCCGTGCGCACCGGTCGGTCGGTCTCGTGGAACGATAGTGCCGCGTCGTCCCAGGGCAGGCCGAGATGGGCGATCAATGCCCGCGTCTGGCCTTCCTGGTCGGCGACAAAATCCTCGTAGCGTACATCGTGCACGACGCCTGGCAGCACCGTGTGCCAATGCTTCATGATGTCGGTGTAGAGATTGTGGAAGTCGGCGAGCTCGCCGAGATCGTAGCCATAGCGATGGCTGTCACCGCGGAAATGCACCTTGTAGATCGACAGGCAGGTGGCCGCCGCATCGCGCGCGCAGTGGATGATCCTGGCCTTGGGCATCATCATGTGGATGAAGCCGACAAGCAGGAAGTTGCCCGGCATTTTGTCGGTGACGTGGCGCATGTTCGGATAGCGGGCATGGAGCATGTCGAGATAGGCTTGGCCTGCCTCGGCAAAATCCGAATCGCCCGTATCCGATACGCCCCATGGGAAGCCACCCGGCATAGTCGCCGGGAACTGCCTGCCGACCGCCTTCTTCAATATGCTGAGCTCGCCTGCGCCATAGACCTGCGGATGGCTGGCAATGATCTGCTCGACCAGCGTCGTGCCCGAACGCGGCATGCCGACAATGAAGATCGGCGTGTCGTCGCTGATTGAGCTGGGACTGTGCTTCTCGAAGAAGCCGGCATCGAAGGTGGCCTTCATCGCCTCGAACTCGGCCCGCGTCCTGGCCTGGTCGTAGTCGATGCCTTTGCGGCGGATCGCATTGCCCTCGGCGAAATAGTCGAAGGCCCGGCCATAATCCTTGAGATCGTCATTCGCCTTGCCGAGTCCGAAGGACAGCTGCATGCGCGCCAGGCTGTCCTGCGGCGCCTTGGTATGCTGGGCTTCCATGCCCCCAAGCTCGCTGTCGCGCTCCTTCTGGCGCTTGACCTGCGTCAGCATCAGCCAGGCTGTGGCCATGGCGGGGTTGATCGCCAACGCCTGCCGGAACAGGTCGGCCGCCTCGTCGAGCTTGCCCTTTTCCATCAACCCGACGCCGAGCCCGTGCAGCAGGTCGGCATCCTTGGGTCGGATCGCCAGCGCTTCGCGGAAGGCAGCCAGCGCCTCATCCAGCCGCCCGGCTTCCTGCAGGGTTTCGGCAAGCCCGATGCGGGCGCGCACATGAAATGGGTTGCGTGCAACCGTGCCGCGATAAATCTCTTCGGCCTCTTCGAACTGGCCGACCTGTTTCAGCGATGAGCCGAGATTGTCGCGCGCCGCGAGTTGGTCCGGCCGCAGATCTACTGCGCCGCGAAAGAAATCGATGGCCGCAGCAGGGCGGCCGAGGTCGCGCATCACCGTACCGAAATTGTTGAGGAAATCGGGATTCGTCGGCTGCAGGCTCACCGACCGTTCGATGAGATCCAGCCCTTCTTCGCTGCGCCCGGTCTGGTGGAGCAGCAGTCCCAGGAAATGCGCCGCGGCCGCGTGCTTGGGCTGACGCGCCAGCACCTGCCGGTAGATCGTCTCAGCCTCTTGCCGGCGCCCGGCCTGATGCAGTTGCAACGCCTGCTGCACATACTGGTCGAGGCCCAGCGGCGGCTGTCCGCCTGCGCCAGACCTGGCTCCCGCACCCGCCGCTCGTCTTTGATCTCTGTTGATGGGAAACCTACCGTGTTTTATCCGCCTGTGGCGATCTAGGCCATCGGCGCCGCAGGTTCAAGGCTTCGCTTGCTGTCTCATCCTTTCGTCGGTGCGGAAAGATCAAATCAGCACACCGCGATCCGGCCCCAGCAAATCTGGCTCGAGGCCACGGAGCGCGCGTTCATCGATATCAACTCGGCCCGCTCAACGCTCGTTCGTGCCCGCGAACTTGGCCACGCAGTGGCAATCGACGACTTCGGCACCGGCTACTCCAGCCTGTCCTATCTCGAGGGGCTGCCGCTCGATGCGCTCATAATCGACAAATCGTTCATCGATACGATCAGCACGAATTCCGCCACCAATTCCGTCACCGCGCATATCATCGACATGGCCAAGACACTAAAGCTGAAGATCATTGCCCGAAGACGGGGAAACGCAGGCGCAGGCCGACTACCTCGCGGCGCGCGACGTCGACTACGGCCAGGGCCGGCTGTTTGCCAGACCCATGCCCGCGTCCGAGTTCGTCGCCGACTGTCGCCGGTGAAACCGACGGCTTGATGATTGTCGTCCTCAACGAGGCGCAGCGTTCTCAGCACGGCCCGTCGCCAACGACGCGATAGTCCGCGGCACGGGCTTCGCAGGAATTGGGGAAGGTGCGCATTTCGCCATGCCGGCGCGCGCACACCGGCGCATATTCGCGGGTGCAGAACGTCTGCTCTTCACCACCGCCGCCGCCGCCACCGCCGCCACCGTCGCGGCACGGACCGTCGCGCACGATGCGGTAGCCGGCCCGGTCGGCAAGACAGGCATTGGCGAAGGTCTGGCGATCGCCGCCGCGCCGGGCACAGACCGGCTCGTACTGCTTGCTGCAATATTGCGGTTCCGGCCGGGGCGGACGCGGACGCGGCCCTGGTCCGTCATCGACGACGACGGTGCAGGCGGCAAGAAGTGCCGACAGCAACAGGATGACAAAACCCTGCCGCGAAAAGATTGCCGCCAGATATTTCATGATGATCTCCCACGATCGCGTCCCCGGTTGCCGATCCTCGCCATTCCCTTGCCAAATGCAACCCCCGTTTGCAGCCCTTTCAGTCGGAAACGCGCTGGGGCTGTAGGCGGCGTCGACCTCCTCGGCCACCTCGTCATCTGGCCCATTCGTGGCCCGGTTCTGGCCGATGACCCGGCCGGCAAGCAAGCCTATGCCGAGCCCATCGATGCTCAGGTCAGTCGATTGATGCGTCGGGACGCGCCAGTACGGCGGCCCGCGGCGGTATCTTGCAACCATCACGTTTCCGTGCGATAAATTCCGTGTTCGGGCATTTGCGACCCGGAGAGCGGAACGTTTTGGACGACCTTTCCCCGATACTGTGAATCTCTGACGGCCCCGTTTTCGGCGGGGGGTTTGACCATGCGCCAATGCATGACTGCCGAAGCAACCACCGGGAACTGCCCTTTGCGCCAGGCGGCGGGCGGGACCACCAAAGACTGAACGGGTGAAGGAGTTTCCCCAATGGCCCAGACCGGCACCGTTAAATTCTTCAACGCGACCAAAGGCTTCGGTTTCATCACGCCCGATGGTGGCGCCAAGGATGTGTTCGTCCATATCTCCGCGATCGAAGCTTCCGGCTTGCGCACGCTCGTTGACGGCCAGAAGGTCACCTTCGACGTCGAGCCGGACCGCATGGGCAAGGGCCCCAAGGCCGTCAACCTCCGCGCAGCCTGAGCCATCGGCGCGCCGCATGTCACTCAGACGTGCGACGGAGGCTCCATGCCTGCACCTGGCCTGGAGAGGGATCTGAATTTTGAAAGGCGCGGCGATCTTCGTCGCGCCTTTTCCTTATCGAAGGCGCGGGCCAGTGATGTCGCCCAAGCGGCCGGGTTCTGGGCAACGACTTGCATAAAAACAAAGACCCGAAGCATGCCGCAACGTGCTTTAGACGCCCGCAAAACTTTCTCTTGCCGATGACGCTAAAATAAAGGACAAATTTCCACTCGGGCATTTGCCGGCCCGAGACTGGAGTTTATGGGACAAAGGAGCTTCCCATGCCGCAGACCGGCACCGTCAAATTCTTCAATCATGCCAAGGGCTTCGGCTTCATCACGCCCGATGATGGCGCGAAGGATGTTTTCGTCCATATTTCAGCTGTGCAGGCGTCCGGTCTTCCCGGCCTCGAGGATGGGCAGAAAGTGTCGTTCGATACCGAGCCGGATAAGCGCGGCAAGGGTCCCAAGGCCGTCAACCTGTCGGTCGGCTGAGCCGGCTTCGAACCGGCGCTCCCGGGCAGATCGCTCCCTTGAGAGCCTGTGATTTTTGACGACCGTTTTGAATAAACACGTTAAAATCCGTTCAGCCCCCGTTCAGCCACGGTCGCATATTAGTCTTCGGTAAAGCCGGACCGCATCCCCGAAACTGCACGGGCCGGAACGAAGGAGACCGACATGAACCGAATTTTCAAAACCGCCGTCCTGGCCGCTGCCGTGGCCGCCACCACGCTCACGGCCTTGCCCGCCGCCAATGCGCGCGACTGGCGCCGTCATCATGGCCATCATAGCAATGGCGATGCCATTGCCGCGGGCGTGCTCGGCCTCGCGGCCGGGGCGCTGATCGGTGGCGCATTGGCCAATGACCGCCCGCCGCCCGACGCTGACCGCTACTACGATGACGGTTACTACGATCGTGACGTCGTGGTGCGCCCGGCCCCGGTCCGCCGCTATTATGCGGAGCCGCGGGTGGTCTACGCCAATCGTTATGCCGAACCGTGGACGCGTGACTGGTACGAATATTGCTCGGACCGCTACCGCAGCTTCAATTCCCGTACCGGCACGTTCACCGGCAATGACGGCGAACAGCATTTCTGCACTGCCAACTAACCAAGGGCTTCCCTGCCCCAAAACAGAAAAGCGCTGACCGCAAGGCCAGCGCTTTTTTGTTGTGGTCTCTACAATGTCAACGGTCTGCTTGAGGCTGATGAAAAACAGCTACGGTTCCGAGCCTGGTTCAAGTCAAAAAAGGATTGGTCCGCCTCTCCTCGCCAAAACGTCCGCCGGGACCGTGGCCACAGATGAAGCCGATGTCGTCGCCGAGCGGCAGGAGCTTGTCCTTGATCGAAGCGATCAGCGCCGCGTGGTCGCCGCCCGGCAGGTCGGTGCGGCCGACCGAGCCGCGGAACAGCACGTCGCCGACATGGGCGAACTTGGCTGCGCGGTTGTAGTAGACGACGTGACCGGGCGCATGGCCGGGGCAGTGCAGCACCTCGAACACATGGCCGCCGAACGACACGGTCTCGCCTTCGGCCAGGAACCGGTCGGGCACGCAGTTGCGCGCTCCGGCGATGCCGTAGCGCTTGCCCTGGTTTTCCAGATTGTCGAGCAGCGACTTGTCGGCCTCATGCGGACCGATGATCTCGACGCCGAGCGCCTCCTTCAACTCCATTGCACCGCCGGCATGGTCGATGTGGCCATGCGTTATCCAGATAGCTCCGGCTGAGATCGCATTGTCCTTCAGCACCGCCAGTACCTTGTCGATATCGCCGCCCGGATCGACGACGACGCCATGCTTGTCATCCATGTCGAACAGGATGGTGCAATTCTGCTGGAACGGTGTGACCGGCACGATGCCGGCATTGAGCTGACCCATGATCGTCCTTTCGATGTTCACGGGTGATGTAGAGGTGCCGACAAAGGGCGTCCACCCTCGAAAGACGAACAGTCAGTAGCCCCAAAACGGAAATGGGCGGCCGAAGCCGCCCATTTGAAAAGACCGAAACGGCCTGCTTACTTCTTCATGG
>NZ_RZRP01001581.1:0-508 GCF_003997795.1 Mesorhizobium sp. M7A.F.Ca.US.005.03.2.1
GGCGAGGGCGATGCCGCAACCGCGCCGCGCCTGCTCACCGCGCTTGGCGTGGCCGCCGACCGGATGATCCTGGAGAACAAGTCCCGCAACACCTATGAGAACGCGGTCTTCACCAAGGAGTTGGTAACGCCGAAGCCCGGCGAGACCTGGCTGCTGGTGACCTCGGCCTTCCATATGCCGCGCGCCAAGGCGCTGTTCGACAAGGCCGGCTTTGCAACCGTTCCATGGCCGGTCGACTATCGCACCTCGGGACGAGAAGGCGTCGGCCTGTTCCGCGACAATCCAGCCGATTCGCTGCAGGCCACCACCATGGCCATCCGGGAATGGATCGGGCTTTTTGCCTACTGGCTGTCAGGCCGGATCGATCAGCCTTTTCCGGGTGGCTGACCGATCACCGCCTGCCTGGCCGCCGAGAAGAACTGGCGCCGCACCAGCACCGCCAGCAGCAACAGCGTCGACAACACGAACACCATGGGGTCGACGAACCAGCCGAGATAACCGATCGAGA
>NZ_RZRP01001582.1:0-507 GCF_003997795.1 Mesorhizobium sp. M7A.F.Ca.US.005.03.2.1
CGCATCCTGGCGCTGACCTCGGATGCAGAAGCCCCCGCGGCGATTGCCCGCCTGCTCGCGGAACTCGACTTCGGCGCATCGCGGCTGACGATCCTGGAGGCGTTGGGTGGGCCAAGCGAGACCCAGCGCTCGGTCCGCGCCGATGCCTTCGACCTCGAAAACCTCAATCCGCTCAACGTGCTGGCGGTCGAAGTTGAATCCGGTCCGGACGCGCGCGTGCTGCCGCTCACATCAGGCCTTGCCGATCACCTGTTCGACCATGACGGCCAGATCACCAAGCGCGAAATCCGCGCGATCACCCTGTCGGCGCTGGCGCCGCGGCGCGGCGAGTTGCTGTGGGACATCGGCGCCGGCTCCGGTTCCATCGGCATCGAATGGATGCTGGCCCACCCTTCGATGCGCACTTTTGCCATCGAGGCCGATCCGGTGCGCGCTGCCCGTATTGGTCGCAACGCCGCTGCCTGTGGCGTTCCCGGCCTTGTCGTGGTCGAAGGCAGCGCGCCCAAG
>NZ_RZRP01001583.1:0-502 GCF_003997795.1 Mesorhizobium sp. M7A.F.Ca.US.005.03.2.1
GCCTTGAGCAGGTCGCCGATCCGCAGTGCCTTCACCGGTCCGGTCACCGTCGACTGGCGCTTCAGCGCATCGGCCTCGGCGGCCGCGGCCTGCGCCGCGCGCCGGGCAGCGGCGATGAAATCCGATTTCGCGGCATCGGTGTCGCTGGGCTTGGCCGGCTGGCCGCGCTCGTCACGCACGCGCTTCATGATGGCATTGAGGTCAGGTGCGCCGGAGCCGGGCTCCAGCGGCCGGTTGGCCATTTTCGGATCGAGCGGCTCGTCGAGATCGACGCTCGGTATTGGGGCACTCGGCGCTGAGCCGGCCAGTGGCGGGATATCCGCCTCCTTCTTGCCCTTGAAGGCGCGGGCCAGCCCGCCGAACAACGATTTGCGGCCGCCGGCCTGTCCGCCTTTCTCGGCGATCGTGTCCGAACCGAGCGCGGCCATGGCCGCCGCCGCGGCAGCCTCGGCCGGCGTGCGCGTGCCAATACCAATACCGAGGTCGCTACGCATACCCAGGT
>NZ_RZRP01001584.1:0-501 GCF_003997795.1 Mesorhizobium sp. M7A.F.Ca.US.005.03.2.1
CCCCTGATCCGTGCGCTGACGGTGGACTGCGCGAGGTTGAGCCGGCTGGCCGCAACGGTGAAGCTGCCATGGGTGGCGACTTCGAGAAAGCTGCGCAGATTTTCAGTGTCCATGCCCACCTCTGCATCGAAAATTTCGATGACCCCTATCAAAAAATATCGCTTTCCGGCGGCAGTCAACAATGAACTAGATGGCCGAACCCCAAGACAAGCGAGGAATCCAGCCATGCCCAAGCATTTCCGGATGATCGACAACGCTCGCAGAACGCTCACTGCAATCGAAAATTCCGCTGTCGACGAATTGCTGGCCGGCAGGATGGACCGCCGCGACTTCCTGCGCCATGGCAGCGTGCTTGGTCTCTCACTGCCGTTCCTGGGCAGCCTTGTCGCGGCCGCCGGCCTCGGCACGCAGCAAGCACGCGCGGAGGGCAAGCCGGGCGGCACGGTGCGCGCCGGCGTGGCGACGCCGGGCGGCGCCATCGATCCCGTCACCTATTATGAC
>NZ_RZRP01001585.1:0-499 GCF_003997795.1 Mesorhizobium sp. M7A.F.Ca.US.005.03.2.1
GTTGAGGAAGCGCGCCTGCGCGTTTTCGATCTGGGCGTCGGTGACATGGCTGATCAGCCGGTCGGCGGCGCGCCAGGCTTCGTCCTCGGTCTCGCGCACGATAAAATGCAGCCGGATGCCGAAGCGCAGTTTTCTGCCGCGCCGCGCCGCCTTTGCGCGCGCCGCGGCCAGCTTCTCGGCCACCTGCGCCGGCGGTTCGCCCCAGGTCAGATACATGTCGACGAGGTCTGCGGCGAGGTCCTGGCCCGCATCCGACGATCCGCCGAAATAGAGCGGCGGCCGTTCCTGGTGCGGCAGAAGGTCGAGGCGGCCATTTTCGACGCGGTAATATTTGCCGTTGAAATTGACCCGCTCGCCGGACACCAGGCCGCGCCAGATGGTCAGGAATTCATGCGCCTGGGCATAGCGCTCGTCATGCGGCAGGAAGACGCCGTCGCCGGCGAGCTCGGTCGGGTTGCCGCCGACCACGACATTGAGCAGCAGGCGGCCATTGCTCAAG
>NZ_RZRP01001586.1:0-498 GCF_003997795.1 Mesorhizobium sp. M7A.F.Ca.US.005.03.2.1
GGCCCTGGCTGTCCGGCGCCGTCCAGCCGGAGCGGTCGAGCAGCGCCCGCGCCGCCGCGTCGATGTTGTATTCCCAAGGCGAGAACACCCGCACGTGGCCCCATTCGAGCAGTGCGGCACCAACGCTTTCGCCGCGCTCCAGGATCAGCAGGCGGATGCCGCGCTCGACCAGATGCGCCGCGGCGGCAAGGCCGACCGGGCCGGCGCCAATTACCGCGACGGGAAGGTTTGCCATCATGTCCATAGGTTCGATCCTTCCGGTATGTTCGAATTATACGCGCAGAAAAATCAGGCCAGTGCTTTGCCGACGGCGGGCGCGCAGACAGCATCCGCGCAGCACTCGTCGGCGAGATAGCCGATCAGCGCATTCATGCCGGGATAGTTGGCGCGGCAGATCAGCGTCGTCGCTTGCCGTTCCTGCGTGACAAGCCCGGTATCGACCAGCCGTTTGAGGTGATGCGACAGCGTGGAGGACGGAATGTCGAGCCTGCCCTGGAC
>NZ_RZRP01001587.1:0-496 GCF_003997795.1 Mesorhizobium sp. M7A.F.Ca.US.005.03.2.1
TTTCTGGTCCAGTTCCAGACATAACCGATCGCCATCGTAAGGAATCTCGCGCGGCTGGGAATGAAGCGGTTTCAGCGGAATGCCGGGCAAGCGCGATTTCCACAGGCCCTCGAACTGGTCGGCCGAGCCGACGGTTGCCTGATTGACGAATATCTTGCGCAGCGCGTCTTCCGACAACTCCGAACCGACCCGGATGACGATCCGGCTGGCCACCAGCAGCTTCGGATTGTCGATACGGATCTTCCAGACATTGGTCGAATGCCGCATGACAGGCAGCGCACGCGATTTCGGCTCGATGTAACGCAGGCTGAGGATGAGCGAGCGCAGCGCATCCGCCAGCGCCGAATAGGCGGGGCCAGGCGCCATGTGATCGTAGGCGGGCAACTCGCCCAGCCGCCGCGCGCTCGATCCGTAGGTCGCCATCGAACCGGCGAGACCGGCAAGTTCCAGGTAAAGCTCGGCTGGATGGAACACATCCTGAGCCAGCATGTGGGCC
>NZ_RZRP01001588.1:0-495 GCF_003997795.1 Mesorhizobium sp. M7A.F.Ca.US.005.03.2.1
CCGGCACGCCTCCGGCCACCGGCGCGCCGAACGACTTCAGCAGTGCCTTGCCCTGATACTCATGGATGTTCATCTGGATGGTCTCCGGATCGACTGGGGGTTCACTTACTGGAGATTCATTTGGAGGCGAGTTGCGGCGCGATCTTGACGCAGGCCTCGGTCAGGCCCTGCACCGTCGCCACGGAGGAGTCGAACATCTTCTGCTCGCTCTTGTTGAGCTCGATCTCGATGATGCGCTCGACGCCGCCGGCGCCGATGACCACGGGAACGCCGACATAGGTATTCTTGACGCCATACTGGCCGGAGAGATACGCCGCGCAGGGCAGCACGCGCTTCTTGTCCTTGAGATAGGCTTCGGCCATCGAGATCGCCGAAGCGGCCGGCGCGTAATAGGCCGAGCCGGTCTTGAGCAGGCCGACGATCTCGGCGCCGCCGTCGCGGGTGCGCTGCCCGACCTCATCAAGATGGGCTGGACCTCGAAGGAGAAGCTCGACC
>NZ_RZRP01001589.1:0-495 GCF_003997795.1 Mesorhizobium sp. M7A.F.Ca.US.005.03.2.1
GTTGAAGCGCGAGGATCTGTCGCCGGTCCGCTCCTACAAGATCCGCGGCGCCTTCAATTTCTTCCGCAAGACACTGGCGGCCGGCAACGAGGCCGAACTGTTCGTCTGCGCGTCCGCCGGCAACCACGCGCAGGGCTTTGCTTTCGTCTGCCGCCATTTCGGCAGGCGAGGCGTCGTGTTCATGCCGGTGACGACGCCGCAGCAGAAGATCGACAAGACCAGGCTGTTCGGCGGCGATTTCATCGAGATCAGACTGGTCGGCGATTTCTTCGACGATTGCTATCGCGCTGCCCTGGAATTCACCGACAGTTCCGGCGCCCATATGGTGCCGCCTTTCGATCACAAGGACATCATCGAGGGCCAGGCAACCGTCGCCTACGAGATCGCGGACCAGATGCCGGGCGCCCGCATGCCCGATATCGTCATGCTGCCGGTCGGCGGTGGCGGACTTGCCGCGGGCGTCACCCACTATTTCGCCGATCAGGGCAGGGAGCA
>NZ_RZRP01001590.1:0-492 GCF_003997795.1 Mesorhizobium sp. M7A.F.Ca.US.005.03.2.1
TCCTTGAACAGCGCGGCCGCCTTGGCCGACTGCAGGCATTTCAGGAAAGCCGGCGTATCCTTGTCCTTCGAATCGGCGGTCTGGGCAACCGGATAGATGATCGGCGGATGCGAATCCTCCGGGAAGGTGCCGATCACCTTGACCCCCTTTTCGGCATGCGCGTCGGTGGCATAGACAATGCCAAGGGCGGCTTCGCCCGTCGAAACCAGTTTCAGCGCCGCGCGCACGTTTTCGGCCTGCGCCACCTTGCCCTCGACCGAGGACCAGACGCCGAGCGATTCAAGCGCGGCCTTGCCGTATTTGCCGGCCGGCACCGCCTTGAAATCGCCCATGGCGAGCTTGCCGTCGCCGATCAGCTTGGCGAGGTCGAAACCCTTCTCGATCCTGGTGTCGACCGCCGAGTCCTTCGGCGCCACCAGCACGATCTGATTGCCGAGCAGCTTCACTTCGGTGTCCGGCTTGGTCAGCTTCTTGTCGGAGAGATATTTCATC
>NZ_RZRP01000158.1:0-9425 GCF_003997795.1 Mesorhizobium sp. M7A.F.Ca.US.005.03.2.1
GGTGAACATGGCGTGGCCAAGATGGGCCGGAACGGTGCCGAGTAGTTTTTCCGCATAGTCGAGGATGATCTCGCTGAGATAGCGTGTGTGGGTGTTGAGCGTTGCGGCCTGCCTCGAAAGCGCCTCGACGACGCGCGGATGGCAATGCCCGACCGAGGCGACGTTGTTGTAGGCGTCGAGGAACTTGCGGCCCTGGGCGTCGTAGAGCCACACACCGCTGCCGCGCACCAGATGGATCGGGTTGCGGTAGAAGGCGCGGTAGGTCGGCCCAAGCAGCCTGGCGCGGCGTTCGAGCAGCGCGCGCTCCGATGCAGCCGCGTCGGCATTTGCGGGGTATGGCGAGGACTGGGACACGGGAATCTACTCCGGATTGGAATGGTCGAGAAAATAGCGGCGGGCATCGGTGGACGACAGGCCGTTCAACCGTTCGAGTGAAGCCCAGACTTCGGTGGCGAGGCGCAGCACGTAGTCGCGCTTGGCCGGGAAACGCTCGGCCTGCCAGCTGGCGATGTTGACGATGAGCGCAAGTCGGGCACGGATCAGATCGAAGAGAATGCCAATCTCTTCCTCCTCCAGTGGTTGGAGCGACTGATAACCTGCGACAAAGCGCGCCGCCGGTGCCAGCGGATGGCCTTCCGCCGGCCAGCGGTAGACGGCGCCGATGGCGAGGTCGCAGATCAGCGGCGAATGGATCATGTCGCCGAAATCGAGAATGCCGCTCACGACCTCCGGCCGCGAAGCATCCATCACCACATTGTAGGAATTCATGTCGTTGTGGACGATCTGCGCGCGCAGGCTCGGGATGACCGGCGCAGCATGCTCCTCGAAGGAGGCGATCGCGCGCTCGACCATCGCCCGCCGACTCGGATCAGTGATGTGCGCCATCATCGGCCGTGTCTTGGCGACCTTGCGGATGTCCCAGAGCAGGTCGTTGCCGGCGGCCGGATGGAAGAAGCCGCGCAGCGCCCGGCTGAGGCGGGCGAGGAAGATGCCCAGATTGCGATCCTGCGCCTCGGAAGTCGGCGAGCGCGACAGCAACTGACCGGACAGATAGGTCACCAGCCGGATGATGCGCGGCGCCGATCCAGCGACGCTGACCGCGAACTGCGCTTCATCCTCGAGGCTTTTGCGCACCGAGGGAACCGGCAAGGTGGGGTCGACCGCAAGGATGTGGTCGAGCGCCTTGTTCTGGAAATCGGTGAAGCCAGCTTCTTCCGCCGGATGGGAGATCTTCAGGACGAACTCGCCCTCGCCGTCGGTCTGAACATGGAAATTGTGGTCGCGTTCGCCAGGCAGCGGACGCGCGGTGCCGTTCAGCCCGTAGTGCCGGCGCAGGATGGCGAGGGCGCCGGCCGTGGAGACATCCGGTGCGTCCTCGGCGAGTGTTTCGCCGAACGCATCGGGCACCGCCGCATTCATGGCTTAGCCTCGATAGGTTCGAGGCCACACCAGTCGGCGATGAACAGCGCGATCGTCTGGGTGACCTTGCGCACCGAGTCGAGATCGACGGCCTCGTCATAGCCATGCGGCATGCGGCAGATCGGGCCGTAGACGATCGCCGGCGTGTCGGCATAGAGGCCGAAGAAACGTGCATCGGTGGTCGCCGAGGTGACGTGTTCCGTCAGCGGCTCGCCCCAGACGGCGGTATGGCTGCGGCGTAGCACCGCTTCCATCTCGTCGGCGCCCTCCAGCACATAGCCCTCGGCCATGAAGCCATTGTAGGTCATCTTGGGTGGTCGGTTGGCCAGGAACGGATCGGCGCGCGCCGCATCGGCAATGCAGGCCTCGAGCTCGGCCCTGGCGTCTTCGAGCCTCTGGCCGGGATAGGTGGCGACGCGCATCTCGAAGACACAGCGCGCCGGAACGCTCGATGTCCACTCGCCGCCTTCGATCTTGCCGAGGTTGAAGCGGATCGGATGCGGGTGATCATGGAAATGCCTGTCATCGACCTTGCGCGCGTTCCAGACGATTTCGAGCTGCTTCAGCGCCTGAATGATGACGAAGGCCTTTTCGATGGCATTGGCGCCGGCCGAAAATGCACCCGACGCATGCTGCGGATCGCCGTCGACCTCGACCCTGAACCAGATCGGCCCGACCTGCGCCCGCATCAGCCGCGGCTCCAGCGGTTCGGGAATGAAGGCGGCGTCGGCGCGATAGCCGCGCTGCAGGCATGCAAGCGCGCCATTGCCGGTGCATTCCTCCTCGACCACCGACTGGAGATACACGTTCGCGGCCGGCTGATAGCCAAGGCTACGCAAGGCGCTCAGTGCATAGAGGCAGGCGGACAGGCCGGCCTTCATGTCGCCGGCGCCGCGGCCATGCATCCAGCCGTCCTCGATCACCGGGTCGTAGGGATCGCGCACCCAGCGGTCGAGCGGTCCGGTCGGAACGACATCGATATGGCCGTTGAGGATCAGCGAGCGGCCGGTCGCGTTTCGCGGCGTGTGGGTAGCAACGACGTTGAAGGCATCGTCGTAAGAGACCGCCACGGGTGAAAAACCCGGCAGGTCGCGAATCTCATCGACATCGACGCGCCACATGTCGACCGCGTAGCCATCCGCCTCGTAGGCGGCGGCCATAAACGACTGCGCGGGGTGTTCCTCGCCACGTTGGGAGGGAAAGCGCACGAGGTCTTGCAGAAACGCGACCTGTCGGGCGAAGCCATCATCGACTGCCCTCAGAATGGCCTCATCCGCAATCCGCTCAGGCATCATATTTCACTTTCACCTGGATGATGTATCATATCTCATATACCATTCCTGTGAAATGCAAGAGGCATACGCGCCAAACTTTCAGTCCAGGACTTGCCGTTCGATACTGCCATGGTCTTGGGGGAGTTGGCATCGGATGCAGCAAGCCGATACTGCTATCTCTGGAAGACATGACGAGGAATGCGTTGATCACAGAAGACACGATGCCCGCCGAAATCACCGATCTCGCCATTGGCTACCATCGCCTGCCGGCTGGCAAGCTTGCCAATGCGGTGACCTGGATGGAAGCGCGCACGCCGCAGCCGGATCTCGCGCGCCCCTTGGGCATGACACGGATCACGACGCCCGATTGCGTTTCCTACCGGGCGATCTTTCTCGAGATCGGCGCACCCTGGCTGTGGGACCGCGTTTCCGAAATGTCCGATGCCGAAATCACCGAGCATTTCGCCGACCCGCGCCAGCATCTCTACTACGGCCACGACGAAACCGGCGCGCATCTCGGCATGGTCGAGTTCTTCGCCGCCGACTATAACGAGATCGAGATCACCTATTTCGGCCTGTTCCCGTCCCTGACCGGCCGCGGTTTCGGCAAACGGCTGATGGCCGGGGCACTGGAGCTCGCATGGCGTCTCAACCCGAGCCGCATCTGGCTGCATACAAGCAGCTTCGATCATCACAGCGTCATCGGATTCTACAGCGCCTGCGGGTTCGTGCCCTTCGCTACCGGATTTGAGATCGTCGACGATCCCCGTATCAAGGGAACCTTGCCGCGCGATGCCGCACCGCAAATTCCGCTGATCGAAGCGGAGTGGAGCGGCTGCGGCGACTCTCCCCCAGAGAGCTACAGGCTGTGCGGACCTAGATGAGAACAGCTCCGCAATCCGTCAGCCAAGCGTCGCCGCACCATCGCCGATGGGTGCGCCGCGAGACCATTCTGTCGACGCTGGAGCGTCATATCGACACGCGCATCGTGCTGTTCGCCGCGCCCGCTGGCTTCGGCAAATCGACGACGATGGCGCAATGGGCTGCGGAAATCGCACGCCACGGCAGGCTGACGGCATGGCTGTCCTGCGAGGCGACGGACAATGATGAGGGCGCCTTCCTATCGCATCTGGTGGGCGCGCTGCGCCATCTGGTCCAGAGCCCGGCGGAACTCGACCTTGCCTTCCAGTCGAGCCCCATCCCGCAGCTCGATGTCGTGCTCGCGGCACTTGTGGCGGGTCTGGCGGCGCGCGAGGCCTACATCACCCTGTTCTTCGACGATTACCACGCCGTCGAGGCGCCGGCGGTGAAGCGGTTCATGGAGCGCCTGACCCGGCAGGCGCCGGAAAATGTTGCTTTCGTCATCGGCTCACGCAGCCTGCCCGACCTGCAGCTCGGCAAGCTCCGGGTGCTTGGCGACGTTTTCGAAATCGGCCCCGACGATCTGCGTTTCGCCTCATCCGAGGCCGAAGCTTTCTTCAACGACAAGCTGGGCCTGAGCGTCAGCAGCGGCACGGTGGAGACCTTGTGCTCGCGCACCGAAGGATGGGCCGCCGGCCTGCAACTGGCCTCTTTGTCACTGAGTGCCGCGCATGCACCGGAAACCGTCATCGGCAATTTTACCGGCGCCAACCGAAACGTCGCCGACTTCCTGATGGGCGAAGTGTTCCTGGAACTGCCGCCGGCGATCGCAAAATTCCTGCTCTACAGCTCGATCTTCGAACGCTTCAGCGCCGAGGCCTGCCGGGCGGTGATGCGCGCGGCCGACGCCGAAGCGGCGATCACCGAGATCGAGACGCGCAACCTGTTCCTGGTGCCGCTCGACGAAGAGCGGCGCTGGTTCCGCTTCCATCATCTGTTCCGCGATTTCCTCAGCCGCGAAATGGAACGGCGCGAACCGGAGATGATCGCGCCGCTGCATCTGGCGGCCGCCGAATGGTTCGGCGAGCGCAAGATGCTGACAGAGGCGATCGGGCACGCGCTGGCCGCCGGCGACCAGGCCCGCGCGGCGGTGTTCGTGGAGAACAATGCGCTCGACCTCATCGCCCAGTGCCAGCTTCTCTACGTGCGCCAGCTGCTGGCACTGCTGCCGAGGAAGCTGATCGACCAGCGCATTCGGCTGCAGCTGGTCGTGCTGTGGTTGGCGGTGCACAGCAGCCAGCCGGAGATTGCCCAACAGACGCTGAGCAATGCGCGCAAGTTGGTCGAGACCGGACCGACCGACAGCAACGACCCAGGCACGATGACCGGCACAACGATCGAGGCTGAGCTCGTGGTTCTCGCCGCCGCCGTTCACAGCACGCTGGAGCAGTTCGATCAGGCGCGCGACACAGCCCTTGCGGCCCTGCGCGTCATCGCGCCCGATGCCTGGTTCATGGAGGGCGCGACCGCCAATGTCATTGGCTACAACCTCTATGCGCTGGGTGACCTCGACGGCGCACGCGCCGCCATCGATGCGGCACGCCGGGCGCATGAGCGAAGCGGCAGCCTGCTCGGCGTCACCATTGCCAATTGCTACATGGCCGTGATCGAGCGTTCGGCGGGCCGCTTGCCCGCCGCCGAGCGGCTGCTGCGCAACGCGATCATCGAGGCTCGGGCGCGGATCGGTGCAAACTCCTATGCCGAGGCCCTGGCCGGCACGCTGCTTGCGGAACTTGCCTATGAGACCAATGCGTCGGGCGAAGCGCTGACCCTGGTCGAGAATCTCGGACCGCAGATCGAAGGCGCGGCAGTCATTGTCTATCCTCTGGCCAGCGTGCCGACCTATGCCCGCGTGCTGCAGCTGACCGGGCGCACCGAAGCGGCACTGGATATGCTTGAGCGCGTCTATCAACGCGTACACGGCACGGTGTATCGCCGCCTGGCATCGATGATCGTGCATGACCGCATACGTGTGCTGCTCGATCAGAACCGTATTGCCGAGGCGCGTGCGCTGCTGGCCGAGCATCGGGGCGAAGGGACCGAGGCTTCGGTGGTCATCACCACCGCCAACGAGTTCGAATTCTTTGCCGAGGGCCGCCTGCTGACGGCCGAGAAATCCTATGCCGCTGCCGCGGGAGTTTTCGACGCGCTGCTCGAGCGCACGAAAGACAGCGGGCGCATGCGCCGCCATATATTGGCGCTGATCCTGCGCGCCAAAGCGGCCAGCGCTGCCCACGACCAACGCGAGGCAGACCGCAATCTCCTCAATGCGTTACGTCTCGCCCAACCCTCCGGCTTCATCCGTTCTTTCGTCGACGAGGGAAGGCCTGTTGTCGAAGGGTTGATGCGGCTGCGCGCGGCTCAGGCGAAGACCGATCCCGCACTGTCAGCCTATGCGTCGCGCATCATCGATGCCGCGCAGGCGATGCCTGTCGCGACACGCAAACTGACCGCACCAGCCGCCGAGAAGGAACTGCTCACCCAGCGCGAGGCCGAACTGCTGCGCTATCTCACTGAGGGCATGTCCAACCGCGATATCGCCTTGGCGCTGTCGGTGAGCGAGACCACGGTGAAATGGCATCTGAAGAACATTTTCGGCAAGCTCGCGGTGACCAACCGGGTGCAGGCGGTGCGCGCCGCGCAAGGATCTGCAGGCGCCCATACCCCTCCGAAAGGAGGGGCATAGATAAGAGGCGCGACCCCACTTTCGGGTCGGGCGATCTGATCGTTAGCCTGCTAGCGTCACCTGGTTTTCAGAGGACGCTGCGGATGGCGACAGGCTACGTTTTTCACGAACAGCTGATGTGGCATGACACCGGCTCCAGCGCCGACATGATGCCGCCCGGCCGTTTCGTGGAACCCGGCCGGCATCTGGAATCCCCTGGCTCCAAGCGCCGGCTGAACAACCTCATCCAGGTCAGCGGCCTGTCGCGGCATCTGGTGCCGATCATCCCCGAGCCGGTCTCGGTCGACGACCTGTTGCGCGTGCACACGCAACGCCATGTCGATGATATCCGCATGCTCAGCGAACGCGGCTCCGGTTTCGCCGGGCCGCAGGCGCCGATCGGCCTCAACAGTTTTGACATCGCGCTGCTGTCGGCCGGCACCACCTATGCCGCGATGCGCGCCGTGCTGACGGGCCGCGTCGACAATGCCTATGCGCTGGCGCGGCCGCCGGGACACCATGCCGAGCCCGACCAGGCGATGGGCAACTGCCTGTTCTCCAACATTGGCGTCGCTGTCCGCCGGCTGCAGCATGAAGGCCTGCTCGGGCGCGCGGCGATAGTCGACTGGGATGTGCATCACGGCAACGGCACCGAGACGGTGTTCTATTCCGACCCGTCGGTTCTGACCATTTCCGTGCACCAGGACAATCTCTATCCGACCGGGCGCGGTGCGCTGGCCGACAACGGGAAAGATGCCGGCGAGGGCTTTAACATCAACATCCCGCTGCCGGCCGGCAGCGGAACCGGTGCTTATGAAGCGACTTTCGACCGCGTTGTCGCGCCGGCACTGCGCGCCTACAGGCCGGACCTCGTCATCGTCGCCTCCGGCTTCGATGCGTCCGGCTTCGATCCACTCGGCCGCATGATGCTCAACAGCGAATGCTTCAGGCGTCTTGCCGCGCGCATGGTTGCGCTGGCCGCCGAGACCTCGCAAGGGCGCCTGATGATGACCCATGAAGGCGGCTACTCCGAGGGCTATGTGCCGTTCTGCGGCCATGCCGTCATCGAGACGCTAGCCAATCACCGTACCGAAGTGGTCGACCCTTTGTCGGACCATATCGACGAATGGGCCGGGCAAGACCTGCAGCTTCATCAGGCCGCGGTGATCGATGCCGCCGAAGGCCTGCTCGCCGGCCTGCGCCAACGTCTCGCCAGTGCGGCCTGACGCGATGGATTTCGTCATCACCACGCTGCTCAATGCGCTGACGCTGATCAGTATCCTGATGCTGGTCGGGCTCGGGCTAGCGATCAGCTTCGGCCTAATGAACGTGACCAATTTGGCACATGGCGAGTTCGTCACCGTCGGCGCCTTCGCGGTCTATTTCGTCCAGAGCATGGGTGGCTCGTTCTGGCTAGGGCTGGTGGCTGCCCCCATCGCCGGCGCGGTGATCGGCTGCATCCTCGAATTCGCCATCATCCGCCATCTCTATTCCAGGCCGGTCTCAACTGTGCTTGCCACCTGGGGCGTCAGCCTGATCCTGCAGCAAGGGCTGGAACTGATCTTCGGTCTCGGCGCCAAGCCGGTGACGCCGCCTATCGAGGGCACGCTCGACCTCTTCTTCACCGTCTACCCGGCCTATCGGCTGATCCTGATCGGCATCGCCATGCTGACCTTGCTCGGCGTCATCCTGCTGATCAGCCGCACGTCCTTCGGTCTCGACATCCGCACCGTCATCCAGAACCGCGAAATGGCCGAGGGCGTCGGCATCAACACGCGGCGCACCTACGCCATCGCCTTCACCTTCGGCGCGGCCATCGCCGGGCTGCTGCTGATGCATATGGCTTTCGATTCCGGCTGGACCACCATCCTGCTCGGTGCGGCGGCCATTGTGCCGGCGCTGGCCACGCGCTGGCGCGTCTATCCGGTGCTCGGCTGGATTTCGGTCGGCGCGGTGATCGCGGTGCTTGGCCGTGTCGCCTTCGACCCGACCATTGTCGGCGCCGGGTTCCTGTCGACGACGCCGGTGTTCAACTGGCTGTTGCCCGGCTACGGCGTGCCGGCGCTGGCCTTCGGCTTTGCCGCCTGGCAGCTTGCGCGCACAACGAATGGCCGGCCGCGCCTTGCCATGGAGGCGGCAGCGGCACTGTTTGCGCTGCTCACGCTCGCCATACTGGTGCGCCACGCCATGCACGGTGGCGTCATCGACACGGGTGCCATGACGCTCGCCGAACAGTCGATCTACACCCTGATCGCCATCGGTGCCGGCGCAATCCTGGTCGCTATCGACATGCGCTCGCCAAGCTCGGTGCTGCGCTATGGTTCGATGGCCATCGGCGTAATCTCCGTCGGCTTCATCGTCATCCGGCACTTCGTGGTGCTGAACCCGCTTTTCACAGACGAATCGACCGGCCGTATCCCGGTGTTCAACCTGTTGTTCCTCGCCTATCTCCTGCCGGCGGTCGCCGCCGGGGGACTGGCGCTCTACGCCAGGGACAAGCGGCCAAAATGGTATGCGCAGATGCTGGCCGTGGTGGCTGCCGCGCTTGCCTTCGCCTATGCCACGCTGTCGGTGAGGCGCCTGTTCAAGGGCGAATTCATCGGCCTGTGGAGCGGCCTCGGCCAGTTGGAAACCTACACCTATTCGGCGCTCTGGCTGGTAATTGGCGTTGCGCTGCTCTCAGCTGGCGTCTGGCTGAAATCGCAGGTGCTGCGCATCGCTTCGGCCGCGCTGATCGCGATCGCCGTGCTGAAGGTCTTCATATTCGACATGTCGGAGTTGGAAGGCGTACTCCGGGCGCTATCCTTCATCGGCCTCGGCGCGGTTCTGATCGGTATCGGCCTGTTCTATCAGCGGCTTTTGACACGGGCGGCGAAGGAAAACGGATAAAGGCAAGCAAGAACAATAAGATTTCACCCCGACCGGGAATAAATCGGCCAATGGGCTCGTTATCTCATTGCTTGGGTGACCGGGGCGGGAGACCGCTTCGCGCTGGCCGCTTGCGCCGCGCCCGGAAGGCGCGTTCAATCCAGATCAACAAGGGCGACCTCGAAACCAGCGGTCATGGACGAAAAGAAGGCAGCAATCCTTGGCGAAATACCGCGCCTGCGCCGTTACGCACGCTCGCTTTTGCGCGACCGCGACGC
>NZ_RZRP01001591.1:0-487 GCF_003997795.1 Mesorhizobium sp. M7A.F.Ca.US.005.03.2.1
GCCTGGATGTCGGTGCCCTGCATGCTGGCCGTGCCGGCGGCGCTGAGCGTGCCGGACGTGAATTCGATCGAGTTGGCGGCGAAGGATCCCTGCGGATCGCGGGCCGCGGTGGCCGAGAATTTCACCCGGGCGCCAAGCACCGAGGCGATCTGCGGCGGAAAGGCCGTCGCCACGGCATCCGCGTTCATCTTCAGCTGCATCGACAGGTCGGCAAGCGCCACCGTCGCCGTCAGAGAGGCGTTGAGCGCGTCGGAGCGCAGCGTGCCCTGGTCGATGGCAATGGCATCCTTGCTGACCGACCCGGCCAGATCGACATCGATCTTGCCGGTGATCAGCGGCGCCAGCGTCGCCACGTCGGTGTTGAGGCCACCTGCCTGCAGCTTGACGGTGACCGGCCCGGCGCGGTTCTGGATGTCAAAGCCGTCGGAATGGATCTGCGCCGCCAGATCATCCAGCCGCGTGCCGCCAGCAACGATGGAGACGAAGG
>NZ_RZRP01001592.1:0-486 GCF_003997795.1 Mesorhizobium sp. M7A.F.Ca.US.005.03.2.1
ATGGTGGATACGTTAAAGGCGGCGGCCGAATCCAGCCGATTGCGCATACTGGCACTTCTGTCGCGCGGTGACCTCACCGTTTCCGATCTTACCGAAATTCTCGGCCAGTCGCAGCCGCGCGTTTCGCGGCACCTGAAGCTGCTTCTGGAGGCAGGGCTGATCGGCCGCTACCAGGAAGGGTCCTGGGCCTTCTTCCGCCTGTCGGATGCGGATTCCGCGCGTGACTTCGTCATGGGCCTGGTTTCCGGCATTCGCGGCGCCGATCCGCAGGTCGAGCGCGATCTTGAGCGCCTGGCCTCGGTCAAGCGCAAGCGGCAGGACCGGGCGGTCGAGTATTTTTCCGTGAATGCGGCAAGCTGGGACCATATCCGCTCGCTTCATGTGCCGGACCGCGCCGTCGAAGCCGCAATGCTGAAACTGGTCGGCAAGCGGCCGTTCCAGTCGATGCTCGATCTCGGCACCGGCACCGGGCGGCTGCTCGAAATC
>NZ_RZRP01001593.1:0-485 GCF_003997795.1 Mesorhizobium sp. M7A.F.Ca.US.005.03.2.1
GGCACCAGCGGCAAGACCTCGGTCGCAGCCTTCACCAGGCAGATCTGGGAGCAGGCCGGTTATGCCGCCGCTTCGATCGGCACCACCGGCGTGGTGGCGCCTGGGCGCAACGACTATGGTTCGCTGACGACACCCGATCCGGTCGCCCTGCATCAATTGCTGCGGGAATTGGCCGATGCCGGCGTCACCCACGCCTCGATGGAAGCCTCCAGCCATGGGCTCGACCAGCGCCGCCTCGACGGCGTGAAGCTGGCTGCCGGCGGCTTCACCAATCTCGGCCGCGACCATATGGATTATCATCCGACCATTGAGGATTATCACCGCGCCAAATTGCGCCTGTTCGACACGTTGCTGCCGAAGGGCGCGCCGGCCGTGATCTTCGCCGACGATCCATGGTCGGCGCCGACGACCGTGGCAGCAAAGGCTGCCGGGCTCAATGTGCTGACGGTCGGCCGCCATGGCGACTTCCTCAGGCTGAAACGGGT
>NZ_RZRP01001594.1:0-482 GCF_003997795.1 Mesorhizobium sp. M7A.F.Ca.US.005.03.2.1
ATACCGTACTGTTCAACGTGGTGCTGTGAGCGATCGATGAAGCGCCTTTTCCGCTTTCTGGCGCTGATGGTCGCCGTCGTCCTCGTGGGCTGCGGCAAGCCTGATTTTTCCGACGCAGAAAAGAAGACTATCGCTTCGCTGGCGCTGTCGTCGCTGCCGGCGCTCAAGGCCGACACCACCAATCGTTTTGCCGACGTGCCGGCCGCCGCCGCACTCGGCTCGACGCTGTTCTTCGATCAGGGCATGAGCGGTGACGGGTCGGTATCCTGTTCGACCTGCCACAAGATCGACCGCCAGTTCCAGGACGACCTGCCGCAGGCGGTCGGCGTCGGCCACACCAACCGGCGCACCATGCCGCTGGCGGGCGTGGCGCACGATCCCTGGTTCTTCTGGGATGGCCGTCGCGACAGCCTGTGGGCGCAAGCGTTGACGCCGCTCGAAAATCCGCTGGAGCAGGCGGGAAACCGCGCTGCCTACGCGCA
>NZ_RZRP01001595.1:0-481 GCF_003997795.1 Mesorhizobium sp. M7A.F.Ca.US.005.03.2.1
GTGCGGGACCGGGCGTTTTGGGGTCCCACGACATCGAACAGCCGATCGGCGCGCAGCCTCGAAGCGAGATCA
Source organism: Mesorhizobium sp. M7A.F.Ca.US.005.03.2.1 (assembly GCF_003997795.1). Lineage (NCBI taxonomy): Bacteria > Pseudomonadati > Pseudomonadota > Alphaproteobacteria > Hyphomicrobiales > Phyllobacteriaceae > Mesorhizobium > Mesorhizobium sp. M7A.F.Ca.US.005.03.2.1. The sequence goes on from NZ_RZRP01001595.1 coordinate 73, forward strand.
CGGGCCGTCACGACGAGGGAGCCGGCGCAAATGAAACGGTCGACGGGTTGAGCGACACCGAAGAGATGACCCGCAGCTTCGCGGAAGACATCCCCACGGGATTAAGCGAAGGAGATGATGAAGACGTTCCGGTTTTTGAGCGAGGGCGGACCAGAACGGATCTTTGAACCAACGACAATGCTTCGCCCGCCGGCTCGGTGGCGTGGCCCTTAGAAGCGCCTCAGACTGGCTCACCCAAAAAACGCACCGCCGATCCCTCCCCACGCCGGCATGGAATTTATACAAACCCAGGAACGACATCAGGCGGCGGCGCTCAGCAGATTAGCAGATCCGAGGGGGAACAACCCGCCACGGTGATGGTTCGGTGGCATCAAAAAGTGATTGGGAACGATGGGTAAGAAGCCCAAAC
>NZ_RZRP01001596.1:0-479 GCF_003997795.1 Mesorhizobium sp. M7A.F.Ca.US.005.03.2.1
TCGTTGGTGCCGAACGAGAAGAAAGCGACCACCTTGGCCAGCGCCGGGCGATCAGCGCGGCGGCAGGGGTTTCGATCATGACGCCGAGATCGAATGATGCGTGCGGCACGCCTTCGGCTTTCAGCTCGGCCGTGCAGTCGTCAACCAGCACGCGCGTCTGCCTGACCTCCGAGATGTCGGACACCATCGGCAGCATCACCTTGATGTTGCCGTGCACGGCTGCGCGCAACAGCGCCCGCAACTGGCGCTTGAAGATGTCGGGCCGGTCGAGACACATGCGGATGCCGCGCCAGCCGAGGAAGGGGTTTTCCTCGTGGGGAAATTCGATGCCGGCAATCGGCTTGTCACCGCCGATGTCGAGCGTGCGCACAATGACCGGATAAGGCGCAAAAGCCTTGGCCAGCGCCGCATAGGTCTCGGCCTGCATGTCTTCCGAGGGCAGATGCATATGGCGCATGAACAAAAGCTCGGTGCGGAAC
>NZ_RZRP01001597.1:0-477 GCF_003997795.1 Mesorhizobium sp. M7A.F.Ca.US.005.03.2.1
CGTTAGGCAAGCTCGCCACGGCTGCCGGCGTGCCGGCCATGGTCTGGGCCTTCGTCATCTCGCTCGGCGCCGGCGGGGTCTTGCTGTGCATGCTCTTGGCTCGCGGCAAGCGGGTCCGGCTCACCGCGCACAAATTGCGCTATTTCTTCGTCACCGCCGCGGTGTCCTATGCTGTCCCCAATCTCCTGATGTTCTCGGCCATCCCGCATCTGGGCGCCGGCTACACCGGCATCATGTTCACGCTGTCGCCGGTCATCACGCTGGTGTTCTCGATCCTGCTGCGTGTCCGGCGCCCCAACATGCTGGGCATTGCCGGCATCGCCGTCGGCTTCATCGGCGCCGTCATGGTCGCGGTGACGCGCGGCGAGGCCGGCCAGCCGGCCGATTTGTTCTGGGTGACGATGGGGTTGCTCATCCCGGTCAGCCTTGCCGCCGGCAACATCTATCGCACGGTCGACTGGCCGGACGGTACCGGCC
>NZ_RZRP01001598.1:0-477 GCF_003997795.1 Mesorhizobium sp. M7A.F.Ca.US.005.03.2.1
ACAACGGCGCCATGGCGGCCGATGTCGAAAAGATCATCAGCGATGGCGGCGCCGTGCCGGCGACGATCGCCGTGGTTGGCGGCCGCATCAAGATCGGGCTTTCTGACGGCGAGCGCGAATCGCTGGCGATGACGGGCGACGCCATGAAGCTGTCGCGCGCCGATCTCGGTTTTGCCGTGGCGCAAGGGCGCACCGGCGGCACCACGGTCGCCGCCACGATGATCGCGGCGCATATTGTCGGCATAAAAGTGTTTGCCACCGGCGGCATCGGCGGCGTGCACAAGGGCGCCGAAAAGAGCTTTGACATTTCCGCCGATCTCGACGAGCTGGCGCGCACCCCGGTGATTGTCGTCTCGGCCGGCGCCAAGGCGATCCTCGACATCGAAAAGACGCTGGAAGTGCTGGAGACGCGCGGCGTGCCGGTGATCGGCCATGGCTGCGAGACGATGCCGGCCTTCTGGTCCAGGCAATCGCCGT
>NZ_RZRP01001599.1:0-477 GCF_003997795.1 Mesorhizobium sp. M7A.F.Ca.US.005.03.2.1
GTCCGTGAGGATCGGAAGCACAGAAAACGGCGCCAGACGGCCAGCCTCACGAATTCAGGGACGGGATTTTAGGCGCAGACGCGGTTGCGGCCTTGCCTCTTCGCCTCGTAAAGCTGGCGGTCGGCGCGGCGATAGAACTCTTCCGCTGTTTCCTTGCGGTCCCAGACGGCTAGCCCGACGCTGGTGGTGATCTTGAGGCGGACATTGCCCGACAGCACCGACATGTTGGCGATCGCCTTGCGGATGCGCTCGGCAAACTTGCCCAGAAGCTCGGCGTCCATGTTGGGCGTGACCACGGCGAACTCCTCGCCGCCCAATCGCGCCACCACATCGTGGTAGCGCGTCATATCCTTGAGACAGCTCGCGACCGCCTTGAGCACCTCGTCGCCGACGTCATGGCCATGGGTGTCGTTGACCTGCTTGAAATGGTCGAGATCGAGGATCATCAGCCCGACAGGCTTTTCGATGCGCCGGAAC
>NZ_RZRP01001600.1:0-477 GCF_003997795.1 Mesorhizobium sp. M7A.F.Ca.US.005.03.2.1
AACTTGAACAGGCCCCCAAACTTGATCGGGCATTGGCCGAAGTCGCCGCCGAAATGGCCGAGCGCACCGATCGCGGCGACGTCGCTTCCTACATTCCGCAGCTGGGCAAGGTCGATCCGAAGAAGTTCGGCATCGCGGCGGTCACCAATGACGGCCGCGTGCTGATGGCCGGCGATGCCGACCAGGCATTTTCCATCCAGAGCATCTCGAAAGTGTTCACGCTGACACTGGCGCTCGGCAATGTCGGTGACGCGCTTTGGCAGCGGGTAGGCCGCGAACCGTCAGGCAATCCATTCAACTCGATCGTGCAGCTCGAGCATGAGAACGGCATTCCGCGCAACCCGTTCATCAATGCCGGCGCCATTGTCATTTCCGACATCCTGCTTGCCGGCCACCAGCCGCGCGAGGCGATCGGCGAAATCCTGCGCTTCATCCAGTTCCTCGCCGACGACGAAACGATCATCATCGATCGTGAGG
>NZ_RZRP01000159.1:0-9395 GCF_003997795.1 Mesorhizobium sp. M7A.F.Ca.US.005.03.2.1
GGACAGGAGGCGCGCAACAGGGCTCATGCCGCACGTCCGAACATGGCTGATATCACGCCGTCGGTGGTGAGGGCGTTGCCGGCGATCTCGGCCGCGACTTCATTCTCACGGAACACCAGCACGCGCTGGCACAGGAGAAGAATCTCCTCGATTTCGCTGGACAGGATGACGAGCCCCATGCCGTCGGCCGCCAGCCCGCGAAACACGTCGTAGAGAACATGCCGCGTCGCCACGTCGACGCCACGCGTCGGATCGTTGAGGAGCAGGATCGCGGGCTCCAGCGCCAAGGCCCGCGCCAGCAGCACCTTCTGCTGGTTGCCGCCCGACAAAGTGGTGATCGGCGCATCGGGCCGGGGTGCGGCGATTGACAGTTTTTCGCGGTAGATGTCGTAGCGCGCCTTGCGCGCCGCCGGGCTGATCAGGCCGAGCCGTGTGTCGCGCGACAGAGTCGAAACGGCGAAGTTGTCGAGCACCGACTGCGTCGGGAAAATGCCGTTGGCGCGTCGGTCGCGCGGCAAATAGGCGATGCCGCTGGCGACAGCCTTGCGAAACCCGGTGATCTTGCGGGACGCATCCGATGCACCGAGTTCAATCGAGCCGCCATGCGGCGGTTCCAGGCCAGCAAGCATCTTGAGAAACAGCTCCTGGCCATGACCATCGAGGCCGGCAAGCCCGACGATCTCACCCGGAGCGATTGCCTGCGTGATCGGGCTGGCGCCGGGCGCGATGACGAGTTCGCGAACGGCAAGACCACCAAATTCGAGAGCGGTGCGATCAGCCATGCGCAAGCTCCGCGGCGGTACGTGGCGCCATTGTCTTGAGAAGCTCAGCCGGCGTCGAAGCGCCGCGCTCTTCGGTGCGCACCACGCTGCCGCCCCGCAGGATCGAGATGCGATCCGAAAGCGACATCACCTCGTCCATGCGGTGGGTGATGAACAGGATCAGGCAGCCCTCGCCGGCAAGCGCACGCATCAACGAAAAAACGGATTCGCGATCGGCGAAGTCGAGCGCGGCGGTGACCTCGTCGAGGATCAGGATCTTTGGGTTGCGCACGATCGCGCGAGCAAGGACGACCAATTGCTGCGCGGCGAGCGGCAGCAGGCCGGCTGGCATGTCGAGAGGGACGTCGGTGACCGCGAAGCGCTTAAGCGCAGCTTTCGCCCGGTCACGGCGCTCGTTGCGGGGCACAGCGCGCCGGACCAGCCCGTCGAGGCCGAGCAGGATGTTGTCGGTCACGCTGCGATCCGGCGCGATCAGCACCTCCTGGAACACCGTGGCGAAGCCTTGCGCCTGGAAGGCCGAGGGGTTGGCGCCCGAGAACGGCTTGCCGTGCAGGAGGATCGCGCCGCTGTCCGGCTGGACGATGCCGGACAACAGCTTGACCATCGTGCTCTTGCCCGAACCGTTCTCGCCCAGGATGGTGTGGATGGTTCCCGCCCGAAACGCGATCGATGCGTCCGCGAGCGCGATCGTCTCGCCATAGCGTTTGGATATGGTTTTGACTTCAAGCATGTCGCATTTCGATGCTGGCAGGCCGGCTCCCCGAAAGGAGCCGGCCTGTTGAGAGATTAGCAGGCGTCACTTTGCACAGGCATCGGGCACCTTCGAATAGTCCCAGCCCTTGGTTGGCGCCGGGTTCGAGAAATAGGCGTCGAGCCATTCCTCCGGCATCGGATCTTTCGGCGGGATCGGGAAGATAGACACGGCGTCCGTCGTCATGCAGTCCTTGTACCAGGCACCGAGATCGGCGGTGTGGACAGGCGGGATCGGGATCAGCAGCGTGTTCAGCTTCGGCTTCTGCCCGTCGAGCATGCGCTCGCCGACGCGGAACAGCGTCTGCGCGGTCCAGTGCGGCAGCACCGCATGGCCTTCGAAGCGGTACTTGTCGGGGTTGGCCTTCCAGTAGCCCAGCGCATCGCCGGTGATCGAGCCGGTGATCAATGGTGCGGGCCGGCCGGCTTCTGCGAAGGCTTCGGCGACGACGCGGCTTTCGCTGCCTGTCGTCCACACTGCATCGATCGGCGCCGGGTTGGTGGCGATCGCCTGCAGCACCACGGTCTTGGTGACGTTGGCTGTCCAGTTGCCATTGACATTGCGCGAGATCTTCAGCTTCGGATTTTCAGTCAGCGCCTTGTCCGCGCCCTGGCGCTCCTGCACCACGATCGGGTGTCCGGCGATGCCTTCGACCAGAAGGATGCTGGCGCCGTCCGGCTGCGCCTTGCCGATCGCCGCCATCATGTCGTAGCCCCAGCGCGCATAGTTGGAATCGACATTGATGGCGTTCGGGCTGGTCACCGAACCGGCAGCGGTGATGAACGGAATGCCGGCTTTGGCGGCAGCGTCGATCGCATCATCGAGTGCCGTCGCCGAGCCCGGGATCGAGGTGATGATCGAGCACTTCTTGTCGATGAAGGCGCGGATCTGGTTGATCTGCTGGCTGGCGTCGTTGTTGGAATCAGACACCTCGAAGCTGGACACCGTTCCGTCGCCGATCAGCCCGTCGACGAGACGCTTCAATTCCTTGGTCACCGTGACCCGCCACGGATTGCCCTGGTAGGATTCCGAGTGGCACCATTTCCACGGTTTAGGCGGCGCTGTGAAATTGTCCCAGGCCGAAGGCAGCACCTTCTGCGGCGCGCCGTCATATTGCGCCTTGAGTTCGGTCGGCAGCCCGCCGATGACGCCTTGCACATCCTGCGCAAAGGCGGTCGTTGCAAGCGAGGCAAGCGCGGTTGCGGCCAGCAGGCCGCGGATCATTCCTGTCATCTCGTTCTCCTCCGTTCGGTTTGGTTCAGGCTCCTCCACCGGCAGCGCCGGACACCTGCACCGGGGAACTCTCCCGAAACAGGCGATTGAGATCGGCAACAACCTGTCGGGCTTGATGCCGGGAGGTCATGCCGGAAAGGATGCGTTCGGATGCTGCTTGCTGGAAAGTCATGTAGCCGTCGTGGCGCGGCCGCACCCATGCACCCTCCAGCGTCGCGCGCGTATCCCGATAGAAGTCGCCGGTCGCTTCATTGACAGCCTGGTCCTCCCAGGCCGCTGCATGGCCGGGCTGGCCGCCGGCGGCGGCATAGGCGCCACGCTGGACATCGCCGCTCGCGACCCAATAGGCGAAGTCGATCGCGGCATCCCTGGCTTTGGAAAAGGCTGATACGGCTATGCCGGTGCCGCCAAGCGCCGAACCGACCGGGCCGCCGGAACCGATGACCGGAACATCGGCAAAGGCCAGCCGGTTCGCCCGAAAGCCAGCCGTCGCATAGGAAACGTAACCATAGATCAGTGGCGCGCAGACGAACCTGGAACCGGCCTCCGCCATACGTTCGGAGACGGCAATCGGGTCCATCTCGAAACACGCGGGATCGACCAGCGCTGCGATCTCGCGCATTGCCTCGAAGACTTGGCTACCGATCTCCACATCGATCAGATCGTCGGATGGATCGGTCGTGCAGGCATGCCCGAGATTGCCGGCAAGCGTGTAGAACACCATCAACACGTGAGGCGGCCGCAGCGGCAGCAGCACGCGGCCTTGCCGGGCGAGATCGAGCACCTCGCTCCAGCGCGCCGGTGGCGCACCGATCGCATCCGGACGCCATGCCTGGACCTGCGTTGCCGCATCGATCGGGAAAGCCCATTGCCGTCCTTGCCAGTTGTAGCTCGGATAGGACTGGCCGATGCTGCCCGAGGCAAGGGCCGTGCGTTCCGCCTCGCGTCCGGCGACATCCAGCGGCTCCAGGCAGCCTTCGGCCGTGATCTGGCCGACATGCGGATGGTCGATGACGATGAGGTCATAGGCGCGCGCCAGTTCTTCGACCGGGAAGGATTCGAAGTCCTGCAGCGAGCGCTTGTCCCATTCGATGGCAATACCGGTCTTCTGCTGCCACAGCGCCGAGCAGGCGACCATCGGATCATAGCCACGCGGATGGCTCCAGGTCATGCCTTTGAGCTTGGGCGAACTCACAGGCCGAACTCCGCGCGGATGGCGGCACTGTGCTCGCCGATGCGGGGCGCCGCCCGATCGGCCTTGGCTCTTATGCCATCGACCCGGAGCGGCGAACTGGTGGTGAGGATCGAGACATCGTCCTCGCGCGTCACAGTCTGCAGCATGCCGAGGGAATGGAACCCTTCGCTCGCCAGCATCTCCGGCCAGGTCAGCACTTTGGCGCACCAGATGTCGGCCGGCTCGAGGATATCAAGCCACTCGTCGATCGTCTTGGTGGCGATCCGCTGTGCGATGATCGCCTTGATGTCGTCGCGCGCGGTGAACCACGACGCAGGCTTGTCGCGATAGGGTGCGAGTTCGCTGAGCGACAGGAGATCGGCCAGCTTGGGAATCGGCGTCATGGCGATGGCGAGGTATCCGTCCTTGGCCGGGTAAACACCGTAAGGCGCCGACAGATAGGCATGCGCGCTGCGGAAGCTGGAGCGCCTGGGCAGCCGGCGGCCGTCATTGAGATGCGTCGTCAGCACCTCGAACTGGAAATCGACCAGCGCTTCCAGGAGACTGGTTTCGATATGGCTGCCCTGGCCGGTGATGCCGCGCCGCACGAGTGCGGCCAGAATGCCCTGCGCGCAGGCGGCACCGGCCAGCATGTCGCCGATGGCAAGACCGAACGGCACCGGCCCTTGGTCCTCATCGCCGTTCAGCCACATCACGCCGGAGCGCGCCTGCGCCAGCAGGTCTTGGCCGGGTCTCTTGACCCATGGTCCGTCTTCGCCATAGCCGCTGATCGAGGCATAGACCAGCCGCGGATTGATCTTGCGGACCGCCTCGTAGTCCAAGCCGAGCCGCTCGATGACGCCCGGCCGGAAATTCTGGATCAGCACATCGGCCTTGGCCAGAAGGCCGCGCAACGCCTCGAGATCGGCCTCGTTCTTGAGGTCGATGGCAAGACTTTCCTTGGCCCGGTTGATGGCATGGAAGATGGTGGAATCGCCGCCGATCTCGGTGTCGCTGAGATAGAGCCGGCGCGACAGGTCGCCGCCATCCGGACGCTCGATCTTGATGACGCGGGCGCCGAGATCGAGCAGCCTGAGTGAGCAATAGGGCCCGGACAGGAACTGGCTCATGTCGACGACGACGAGACCGGCGAGCGGCAATTCGGCTGCTGCCGGCATGCTATTTCTCCGTCTTGCCGACGAAGTCGGCCGGGTTGCGGTACTTCACCGTCTGCAGATGCTCGCAATAGAGAACCAACTCGCCTTCGCCCTTGAACACCTCATAGCTGGCGCGGATCAGCCCCATTTCCTTGTAGCGGGGCTTCTTGTCGAGGTTGGAGCGGATCGAATAGATCGTGTCGCCAATGAAGACGGGTTTTATGAAGCGGAGCTTGTCGTAGCCATAGGAGAAGGCATTGACGCAGTTGGTGGCGACCAGCCCCAGGCCAGCCGAAAAGACAAAGGCGCCGGCGATCAGCCGCTTGCCGAAAATGCCTTCGTTCTCGGCAAACATCTGGTCCTGCACATAGGGGTGGATGTCGAGCACCAGCGTGTTGAACAAATGGCTGTCGCCTTCGGCCATTGTGCGCCGCAACGAGCGGATCTTCTGGCCGACGGGCCAGTCCTCGTAGAACCAGTTCTCGGCATTCCACACCGGCAGCGCGGCGTGATCTCCGGGCATGTTCTTGGGATGCGTCGAGGCGACGCCGACGGTAGGTGCGAAATCGTTCATGGTCGGCACCGCCAGACCTGCATGGGGCACGTCACAGCTATCGGAAAACGCATCAAGGCGTCGAAATACAAGACGTCTCCTCCCGTCAATCTTCTTTTGTAAATAGTATTTTCACATATGGGGTTGCGTTGCAAGCGTGAACAGGCGAAATTTTGGCTGCTCCCGCGCGCCAAAGCGCAGGCGGGTAGGGAGGAAATCATGCGCGAGAATTGTCTGGTCTTTGTCGGCAGCCTGAACCGCGAGGCGCCGTATTTTCAGGGCGCTCGGGGCGTCGGCCTCAGCGTCTACAGCTTTGACGAGACGACGCTGGAAACACGAAAACTGGCCGAGACCAACGACGTCGACAATCCGACCTTCCTCTCGGTGACACCGGACGGCTCGCGGATCTACGCCAACTCGGAAGTGTTCACCTGGCGCGAGGGCACCGTCTCAGCTTACAGCTTCGATCGAGCTTCGGGGACGCTCATTTATCTGAACAAGCAACCGTCGCTCGGCAGCATAGCCGCCCACAACACCATCACCCGCGACGGGACAAAACTGCTGGTCGCCAATTACGGCATGGGCGAGGGCGGCCCGGATCGTGCGGTGGCTGTCTATGGCTTCGAAGAGAACGGCGCCTTGTCGGCGCCGCTTGCCAGCGTTTCGCATGAGGGCAGCGGCCCGAATGTGGCGCGGCAGGAACGCTCGCATGCGCACAGCGTCACCGAAACCATCGGCGGGGGAACAGCCATCGTCGCCGACCTCGGCATCGACCGGCTGGTGTCTTACCGGATCGAGCGCGAGGGCAATCTGGCCAAGCTAACCGAATCCGCTTTGCCATCCGGCGCCGGTCCACGCCACCTCGCACTGCATCCGAACGGACGCTTCGTCTTCGTCATGAACGAACTGGATTCGACCATCGTGTCGATGACGCTGGACGAAGCCACCGGCAAGCTCTCGATCATCGACGCAAAGCCGGCGGTGCCGGCCGAGGCACGCGACAGCAACCACTGCGCCGATATCCAGATCTCACCGGATGGCCGTTTTGTCTACGGCTCCAACCGCGGCCATGACAGCGTCGTCATCATGGCGGTCGACCAGCAGACAGGGTCGCTCAGCCTCGTCAGCTATATCCCTTGCGGCGGCGCGACCCCGCGTAACCTGGCGCTGACGCCGTCAGGCGGCCATCTGTTTTCCGCCAACCAGAATGGCGACCGCATTTCGATCTTCGCCCGCGACGCCGACAGCGGCATACTGACCGACACCGGGCGCGCCATCGAGATCGGCACGCCGATGTGCGTCAAGATCGTGCGCTGAACGCCCACAACTGCGAAGCCTCGGAAAAAATCGCCCGAGGCTCAAGCCTGTTGTATTGCCGAGAGCTTCCAGTTCGATCCATTCTCACGCACGAAAGTCCACAGCTCGGTCGTCTCTGTCGGATGATCATCGTCGCCCGCGACGATTTTGCCGCTGGCCCGTTCGCGCGTCACGTCACGAGATTCGTAGCGCAAGGCGGCCGTGGCGTAGTCGCGCTCATCCTCGCGCCAGCTTTCCGCGATGTCGGCCTGCAGCAAGGTGATATCAGTCACCTCGTTCCTGAGACCTTTCTGGGCATTGTCGGCCAACTCTTCCGACAGATAGGATACCATTTCGGGTGTAACCGCCCGGCGCAGAGCGGCATGGTCTTCGCGCCCGAATGCTTCCTGGACATCGGTCAGCAGCTGCTGGAATGCGTCGAGATCCGTCTGGGCCAGCGTGATCTCCTCGGAGGCGGCGGCCGGAGAGCCTCCACCTGAACCGCCGCCGAAACCGGGAATTGTGAAGGAGCCTGCAGTCTGCTGCCCTGCCGTTGAGCGGTTCTCAAATCGCGAAGCCTGGGCATTGCCGGCACCTGCGAGCGCCGGCGCGGGGCCGCGCGCGGATTGCGAGCGGAAGAACCTGATGGCCAGCATGATCGCGCCACCGATCAGCAAGGCCTGAAGCAGGAAACCGAACATGCCGGCCAGGCCGCCGAAGCCCTGACCCAAAAGCAGGCCGAACAGGCCGCCGAGCAACAGGCCGCGCATCATCGTTCCACCGAAACCGCTCATGAAGCCGGGCCTCTGCAGGCCGGCCTGCGGCTGCCGGGCCGCGTTGTTCACACCGGTGTTGGGCGTCATCGACCGCTCGACCGGAGCGGTCGGTGCTGGGGCCGTCCTGGTCGGCGGTGCCGATTGGAACGTACGCATGCCACGACTGCCGAAACTGCCGCCACGACGGGCCTCGGCATGGTCCATCGCAACCATGGAGAATGCAAGGAACAGTCCTGCAAAGAGGGCTGCAAATCGGCTGGTGCGGGAAATCATCGGAGATGAACCTTTGTCGATGTGGTTTCGGAAGTTTCAGCAAGTGCCGGCCTGGATGTCGGGCATCATGCGGTCAGTCGAACAACTCTTCGAAGAATGATTTCTTCCGCTTTGGATAGCGGTGACCGTGCGAGCGGGAATAATCGTCATCGCGGCTCTGGCCATGTTGTGGCTGGGAGAATGCTGCCGGCTGTGGCTGCGGCGCGGGCGCCGCTTCCCTGCCGGAACGCTCGATGATCTTGTCGAGTTCTCCTCGATCAAGCCAGACGCCGCGGCACTGCGGACAGTAGTCGATTTCGATACCCTGGCGTTCGCTCATCACGAGCGCGACGCGGCAGGAGGGGCAAACCATACCGAGGAGGGAAGTAGATGTCATACGGGGCTCCAAACCGAAAGGAATGAGCCCGCTTGACCGAAAGAATGGAAACGGGCCCGTTAAAGCGGTCCGACATCACAATCGCCAAAAGCGACAGTCAGAGGGGCCCGGCCCGCACCGAACAGTTAGGGATGCAAAGCCGCGGCTTCAAGGCCGATATTGCCCTGCAAGAATGATTTGTTCGCCACCGTTGCTCAGGCAGTCACCACGATTCAAATCGTCACCACGATCTCAGATCGTCACCACGATCTCAGATCGTCACTACGATCTCAGATCGTCACTACGATCTTGCCGAACTGCTCGTTCGATTCCAGATAGCGATGCGCCTCGACGATTTGGTCGAACGCGAAGGTCCTGTCGATGATCGGCCTCAGCGTCCCGTCCTCCAGACCTTCGACGATAAACGCCTTGGCGGCCTCGAGTTTCACAGGGTTGCCGGTGATCTCGTGGACGAGGTAGCCGCGCAGTGTCAGCGTCTTGCTCAGCACCGCTGGCAGCGGGAATGGCGTCGGCTCGCGGCTGAGACCGCCATATTCGATGAGGATGCCGCCACGCGACATGGCCGCTGTGAGTGGCTCGAAGATCGGGCCGCCGACCGCATCGAACACGACGCGCACGCCTTCAGGCCCTGCGATCTCATTCAGCCGTGCCGCCAAATCCTCCTCGGCCAAGGTGACGACTTCAGCCGCGCCGGCGTCGAGCAGGGCCTGCCTCTTCGCCGATGTCCGCGTCACCGCAATCGCTGGTGCACCGACCCTGTTGGCGATCTGGATTGCCGCAAGCCCGACGCTGCTCGAGGCCGCGGTGATCACCACGTGGTCTCCGCTGTGCAGCCCGGCGATATCGATCAGCGCGCCATAGGCGGTGAGATACTGCATCCAGACGGCCGCTGCCGTCTGCCAGTCGAGCGACGGCGGATGCTTGACGACAAGTCCGGCGGGGTAGGTGGCAAACTCGCCATAGGCCGGCCAGCGGATCATCGATTGCGGCGGGATGACACTGACGCTGTCGCCCGGCGCGAAAT
>NZ_RZRP01000015.1:0-24031 GCF_003997795.1 Mesorhizobium sp. M7A.F.Ca.US.005.03.2.1
CTGGAACGACCTCGTCTACAATGGCGACTGGGACAACGCGATCCGCAACCTGCATTCGACCAACAATTTCCCGGAGTTCACCGGCCGCATCTGCCCCGCGCCCTGCGAGGAAGCCTGCACGCTGAACCTCGAGGACATTCCCGTCGCCATCAAGACGGTCGAGCAGGCGATCGCCGACAAGGCCTATGAAACCGGCCATATCAGGCCCTATCCGCCGGAGAAGAAGACCGGCAAGCGGGTCGCCGTCATCGGCTCCGGCCCGGCCGGCATGGCGGCTGCCCAGCAGCTTGGCCGCGCCGGTCACGACGTCCATGTCTACGAGCGCGAAAGCCGGCCCGGCGGGCTGATGCGCTACGGTATTCCCGACTTCAAGATCGAGAAGCACTATATCGACCGGCGCATCGAGCAGATGCAGGGCGAGGGCGTGACCTTCCATTGCGGCGTCAATGTCGGGGTCGACAAGCCGGTCGCCGAACTGCTCGCCGAACATGATGCCGTGCTCTATTGCGGCGGTTCCGAAACGCCGCGCGCGGCCGGTATTCCCGGCGACGATCTCGGCGGCGTGCATGACGCGATGCCCTATCTGGTGCAGCAGAACAGGCGGGTCGGCGGCGAACCGATCCAGTCGGTGGCGTGGCCGTCGCATCCCATCATCGCCGGCGGCCAGCATGTCGTCGTCGTCGGCGGCGGCGACACTGCCTCCGACTGCGTCGGCACCGCCTTCCGCCAGGGCGCGGTGCGCGTCACCCAGCTCGACATCCGGCCGCAGCCGCCGGAAAAGGAAGACAAGCTGTCGGTCTGGCCATACTGGGCGACCAAGATGCGCACGTCATCCTCGCAGGCCGAAGGCGCCGAGCGCGAATTCCAGGTGGCGACGCTTGAATTCATCGGCGAAAACGGCCAGCTGACCGGGGTCAAATGCTGCGAAGTCGACGAAAAGCGCAAGCCGATCGCCGGCACCGAATTCGTCATCCGCGCCGATCTCGCGTTCATCGCCATCGGCTTTGCCGGGCCAGCCGCTCGCGGGCCGGTGTCGGAACTGGCCGGCCAGATGAAGATCGCCATTGACAGCCGCCGCTCGAAGAATGTCGAGGCCAATGACCGGGACTACAGGACCAGCGTCGAAAAGCTCTATGCGGCGGGCGACGTGCGGCGCGGCCAGTCGCTGGTCGTCTGGGCGATCCGCGAGGGCCGCCAGGCGGCGCGCGCCATCGATGAGGCGCTGATGGGATCGAGCGTGCTGCCGCGCTGAGTCCGTCTCGAGACCCTACTTGTGCGGCCACCTGAAGGCGCTTTCCGCCCTTCCGCTGCCCCGGGCAGCTTACGGACTGATCGCCGTGGTCGTTTCGGTTGTGGCCCCGGCCGCAGGCTGCCGCCTTGGCGGCCAAGAAAAATCGTCGGCGCGGCCGGGCGCAGCAGCGGGCGCCTTGCCCTCGACGACGAATTTTTCACCGGGCCCGTCCGGCTTGGCCGGCGCTGCGGCACCGAGAAGTTCCGAACCGCCGTCGAGTGCCGGTGATTGCGAGTCGGCGTCGGTAGCCGGGTCGGCGGCCTCAGTCTTTTCCTTCGAGGGTGGACTACGTTACTGGCCAGTACCGGCAACGCATCGAAGGAACTTTACAATCATAAAGGTACGTCACTGGTCTCGCGGCTCACCTATGACGATCTAGACGCGCATTCGAGTCCACAATCCGACTGGCATTTTCGTAAAGGCCTCCTCGGTGCGGGCGGCATCAGGGAGGATTTTCTCATGACGAGGACTTCTTACGGAAATGGGGGGCTACTCAAACACATTCAGTGATCAGCGCGGGGGCGGCGTCAGCTATTTCACCGCCGATCTTGGATATAATTTCTTGAACTCACCGCGCTACCGCATCGGTGCTTTTGTTGGCAACAATTTCTGGCACGAGAGCTACGATGCTTTCGGTTGCACGCAGCAGGCGACCAACTGGGGAACCTGTGTGCCAACCGTCCCACCTACGTCAACCTCTCAGCCAGGACAACGATTGGCATTCGCTGCGACTCGGCTTGGCCGGGCAGACGCAACTCACCGAGCGACTCAGCCTTTCTGGTGACGTGGCGTTCCTCTTCACGCGGCTCGACGGCAAAGAGCAGCACCACATGCGCCCAAGATCAAGCTAATTCCCGAAGACGGCGATGGGCATGGCGTCCAGCTCGAGGCGGTGTTGCGGCCGTGGCGAATAACGGCACCGCTCATTTCGAAGAGGCAATGGGCGGTCGTGGTTCCCCGCAGGCCGACGATTGGAAGGCAAAGCGCTACGGCGTTTTCGTGCAGGCTAGCATCAAGTTCAACTGAGAGAGCAAGAACCGAGGAGAGCGGCGATGCCACTCCAGCTCATTACGATCATTGGATCAACAGAAGGAAGTTTTCCGAAGAGTTTTGCAAGCGTGCGCAAAGTCGCCAGACAAAGTTCTCTCGGTCCATAGTGTACGTGCCGTCACGCCCGTTCTCGACATGGTTGAATGATACGTCCCGCGCGATCGATCAAAGTCGTTTTTCATTGGTTTTCCGGAAATCGCGGGGAGCACAGCGTGCTGTGACCCTCGCCTGCTGGTTTTCTGTCAACGCGCAGATGAGGGAGAATGAGCGTACAGCAAAAATCATCAGTGCTGTCGCTTTCGCCAAAGCCCGCCGCAGCTAAACGGGGTCCCACGCCCGGTAGCGCCCCCTGCCGGTCACCTCACGGATGCCGAGTTCGGCACCAGCCCGAGCGCAGCGCGCTGGCTAATTTTCAGCTCGGCCGCGACCAGACCTGCCGACACCAGCGGCCGCGCCAGCACCAGCTCGATCAGCGCCGGCAGGCTCGAGTTTTTGCGCCGGTTCCTGAGCCGGCGCTCCATCTGGCTTTTGGCCAGCGCCTGGATGATTGCAAGGCTGAAACAGTCGATGGAACGCCCCTCCAGCGAAGCCGAACCGGACGAGGCGCGCGCGCCAGGTCCTTCGGCTGCCATCGGCACGCTGGGTTTAAGTGCTTGGGGTGACACGGCGTGATCTCCGCCGTTGGCGGGAACAGGGCAGTGCAATAGTACTGCCCTGTTCCTTTTGATCAGAGGCCAGTGCGGATTTCTTCGGCAAGCGCCCTCAACGTCGTCTCGACGTCATCGCCGTTTACCATCTTCTGCATCGCCACGGCCCATGCGTTCATGGCTTCGCCGAAGCCGACACGCGGTGTGAAAGCCAGCGCGGCTTGGTCCTGTATCTTTTTGAAGCTGTCAACGAAGTTGTTGAACTCGGGCTGCGAAGCGTACTTAGTCCAGGTGTCGTCTGCCAGGTCGACGTGCGCGGCGGATTGACGAGCTGGCCAGCAAGGGCACCCTTGAGCGCCACCTGCTTGGAGGTGGCCCACGGGATGAACAGCCAGGCCGTGCCCTTCTTTTCGGAAGCCGCGTTCATGGCGAGAGCCCAGATCCAGATGTCAGACTCCAAGCTCGTGGCGCTCGGTGCGTGCAGCGGCGGAGCGAAGGCGATCTTGCCGGATGCCGGCTTCCCCGCAACATCGTTCCAGAAGCCGAACATATTTGAGTCGATCGTCATCGCGCTGCGGCCGGACGCGAAGGAAGGAGCCGCGCACTTCTTGATCATGTCCACGTAATGTAGTCGTATCCAGCATCGGTAAGCTTCCAATCGCTCAGGTATTTGTCCAGCGGCTCCAGGGCGCCACTCGGAGCGAGGTCCTACGCGGGCTGAATGCCAGTGCCGAACACATCCCATGCTGGCGACTTCGTCGTCAGTTGGATCGTCATCTTGTTCCAGTAAGAATCGTCTGGGTAGAGTTCCGGCGTGACCTTGATGCCGGGTCAGCTTCTCGAACTCCGGAAATTGCGCAGCGAGAGCATCCGCATAGGGGTGGATGTCGTAGGCCCAAGTTATGCTGGTCCCTTCGAATTGACGCCAGTTCACGGTGTCGGCAGCGGCCGAATTAGTGAGCGATGCCGAGACGGCAAAAAACGCCAAGTCAAAAGCAAGCTGTTTGCGAAGCGACGCGCACCTGTAACGAGTACGGGGAATGAGCGACCCATGTAATCCTCCCTGGGGCATTTTGCCAATTTTTGGGTCCACTCCTCCATCCCGAGTTCGCTCATAGCCACAATAAGCGGTTTCCAACGAGCTCGCTCTGAATGCACCAGGCCAACTGGGTAAAAACGGGTAACCGGCACTAAAAGGCGTTGTAGTATCGCCACCAGAAATACTGCTCCGTGGTGCTGGCCTTTGCCTGGGGGCGCAACACGGCAACTACCCGCTCAAAACGGTTGGTCCTCTACCTCTTATTCACCGTCGCTTTCCTCGCGGCCTAACCCGGCCGGAATATCCGTTGCCAGAAAAAGGCCTCGCGGCCGGTTCGAGGCTCATCCCTCCTCCGAAGCAGCACGCTCAAGTATCGTCACAAGCCCCGAGCGCTTCGCGTTCGGCGATGTCCAAATTCCGACAATGTCGGATACAGTCAGATCTACTGGATTGCGTTTGAATGGTTTTCTCATTTGGCACAGTACATGCGGGTCATCCGCAAAACACGTGACCGACCAACAAGAGTTCGCATGATCACCTTACCACAACATACAGCCGCCGCGGAACAATCACTTGGCCCCTGATCGCCCACCCCGGCACCACAACCGGAGTCATCGATGTTCTGACAGGCTGCCCAAGGATACCTGCTGCAACAGGGCTTGCCCTGGTGACGACCACTCCGGCTCCGCCGGTTACCGACGAGGGCAAAGTGACGGATTTCCTGCTTTTCAACGGCATGGAGGTGGCTGTCATTCCCGACCACCGCGCCGGTCGTCACCCATATGGTCTGGTGCAGGATCGGCAGCGCGGAATGAGCCGCCGGGGATATCTGCATGTCTTCGAGCATCTGATGCTCAAGGCGCCTCATGACGAGCACGGCTCCGTCGCCTGGAGAGATTGAACCCAAAGGGAGATTCAGATGTCTGAAGCGAATCAGGAAAAGTTGGACGCATTCTTGGGGAAAATGGTCGGCGATCTCGGTGCGATCGCAACGGGCGCGGGAGTCCTGCTGGGGGACAGACTCGGCCTGTTCAAGGCATTGCGCGAAGGCGGCAAGATGACGGCCGCCGAACTTTCGACACGCACCGGCACCCAGGAACGCCTCGTAAGGGAATGGCTTTCCGGGCAGGCGGCGGCGGGTTACGTCGACTACGATGAAGCGAGCGACAAATTCTATCTCAACGCCGAGCAAGAGCTGGTGTTCGCTGATGAAGACAGCCCGGCCTTCATGGCAGGCGCATTCGAGTTCCTGTCCGCGCTGTGGCTCGATGAAGAAAAGGTGAGGCAGGCATTCCAGTCCGGCAAGGGCGTCGGGTGGCACGATCATAGCGCGTGTCTGTTTCGCGGTACGGAACGGTTCTTCCGTCCAGGCTACAATGCCAATCTGATCGACTCCTGGCTGCCGGCCTTGGAGGGCGTCGTCGAGAAGCTCGAACGCGGCGTGGACGTCGCGGATGTTGGATGCGGTCATGGTGCATCGACCGTGCTCATGGCACAGGCCTTCCCCAATTCGCGCTTCGTCGGCTTCGACTATCATGCCCCTTCGATTGAGCGCGCCCGCAAGGCGGCCGAGGTAGCCGGCGTCGGCGTTAACACGCGGTTCGACGTGGCGGCCGCCAAGAGCTATCCCGGAACCTATGACCTCGTCACATTCTTCGATTGCCTTCACGACATGGGCGACCCGACGGGCGCCGCCACCCATGTCCACGGATCGCTCAAGCCGGACGGCACGTGGATGATCGTCGAGCCGTTCGCGCATGATCATCTGGCGGCGAACCTCAATCCCGTCGGCCGCGTTTACTATGCCGCTTCCACTTTCGTGTGCACGCCCGCATCCGTGTCGCAGGAAGTCGGGCTCGCGCTTGGAGCCCAGGCCGGTGAGGCGAGGCTGCGCAAGGTTGTGACCGGCGGCGGCTTCAAGCGATTGCGTCGCGCCGCGGAGACACCGTTCAACATGGTGCTGGAGGCCCGCCCTTAGCGTGGCCGTCGCCAGAAATTGCAGCTCATCGCATTTGATGAAGATCACCGCCAAAAATCCGGACGCATCGGGCACATTTTCAAGGCGTCTGGGTTCACGCAGAGGTCGCTGCCGAGTTGTGTGCCAAGAGTCCCATACGTTGCGGCTCAGAAAGGACCCCACGCACGGCGACGAACATGCCCATAGCGATGGCCGCTATAATCACATATGTCCACCATGGCGCGTTCACAAAGCTGGTAAGCCACGTCGCACCGAACGCGCTTACGACAAAAACGAGAGCCTCGATAAAAAGACTGAGCCTGTACACATTCAGTCGTCTCATCCTCATACCACCCATCCAAAGACTGAGCTTGTTGCGCTACTGCGACAGAGCCTAACATATTGGAGAGTGCTCACTAGTCGACCGTGAACAATCCGAGCCCTAAGCGGCGACCGGCTTCGGCCGGATTTGAAGCAGGGCAATCAAGAGCGACAAAAACCCCTTCAGCCACCTGAGCAGGAGGGAGAAGTTGTAGCCGGCGGCGGCCAGGATGGCGTTGAGGGTGTCGCCCTGCTGGCCGGCGAGGTAGTTGCGGCCCATTCTGTGTTCGCTCTTGATGTGGCCGATGACGGGCTCGACCGCCGACCGCCGTCGCATCTGGCGCTTGATGGCTGGGGTGACGCGGCGTTTCTGGCCCGCGGTGAAGACCCTGAGCTTGTGGCTCTGCGGTGCGTTGTGGCCGCGATAGCCGGCGTCGGCGAGGATGCGGCCGATCTCGTTGCCGATGGTCTTTTCCATGTCGGGGATGACGCTTGCCAGCGTGTGGCCGTCATAGGGATTGCCGGGCAGTGCTTTTGCATGCAGGGCGAACTGGCCGCCCCTGGAGCGCTTCAGCGTGGTGGCCACCGACACCTTCACCCCGAACTCGTAGGGCGCATGCGCCTTGCCCTTGCCGATGCATTCCACCTCGTGTGCGTGCAGGCTGTAGATCTTGCGGCCGCGCTGGCGCTGGCGTTGCTCGAGAACGGTGGCGGCCTGGTAGAGCGGCCATTTGAACAGCGTCCAGCCCCTGATCGCCGGCGATCTGGCGACCAATGTCGCGAATGGTCCGGCCGAGATAGGTCTTGAGCTTGCGTAGCGCCTTGTTGGCCCGCTTGAACTGCTTGGCGTGGGCATAGCGCTGGTGGCTGATCAGCGCCAGCTTGCCGACCCGCACATAACTCTGGCGCAAATGGAGACCCGTCCTCTTGGCCAGCCGCACCAGCCGTTCGCGTGCCCGATGGATGAGCTTGGCGTCGGTCGGGAACATGACGTTCTTCGGCTGCACGGTGGTGTCGACGATCACCTGGCGCGTGTCGGCCGGTTTCATCGCCCCGGTCTTGACCGCGAGGCTGAGGCTCTCCTGCAACAGCACCATAATCCGCTCCTCGCCCATACGGCTGCGCCAACGCGTCATCGAGGAGCGGTCGAACGGCAGCGTATGGCAAAAGAACGTCTCGCCGGTGAGATACTGGAAATAAGGGTTCTCCACCCAGCGCTCGCACAGCACCTCATCCGACAGGTTGAAGGTGTGCTTGAGGATCGCCAGCCCCGCCATCAGCCGGGTCGGCAGCGGCGGCATGCCGGGGCCGTCCGAATAGACGGCGCCGAAACGCTCCTCCAGCACCGGCCAGTCGATCGCCTGCGCCAGCCGCACCAGCTCGTGCTTCATGTTGATGATTTGGTCGAGCCGGGAGCGGAACAGGTCCTGCTCTCCCGTCTCGCGCTTCTCGCGTGGCCTGGACATTCGCTGTCCCCTCGATTCGCCGCCGCCGAACCGAGTGAATCACGCTCCGCGCCACAAGGGAATCGCAAAACCGAATTGCAGGAAAACAGCGTCCAAATACCGCTAATCCTGCAATTCCAAAGCCGCTATCCGCCTCAATCAACAGGCCAGATCAATGGCTTGCGGATAGTTCACGGCCGACTCACTATTTCTATGCTGAACAGTCTCGCCTGAGTATATGTTTTAGCTAGTCGCTAATTAGACGGAATTCTGCCAGTCTGCATTCCCCCCTGATCTGATGTAGAGCAGCTTCCAAGTGGGAATTAGCCCCCCATCGACCGGATCGGGCGACACGAACATGCGCTGAAGGCTTGGCGGAACGGCTACTGGGACCATGATGCTACTCGAATGCAAGATAGTGTCAGAACGTCCC
Organism: Mesorhizobium sp. M7A.F.Ca.US.005.03.2.1; assembly: GCF_003997795.1. Classification (NCBI taxonomy): domain Bacteria; kingdom Pseudomonadati; phylum Pseudomonadota; class Alphaproteobacteria; order Hyphomicrobiales; family Phyllobacteriaceae; genus Mesorhizobium; species Mesorhizobium sp. M7A.F.Ca.US.005.03.2.1. The sequence goes on from NZ_RZRP01000015.1 coordinate 8,184, forward strand.
GGGAAGGCTGCAGGCAGGGGATGTCAGGTCAATCAGCCTATAGATATGATACCGCCCATTCGCTGAGACTTCACGATGGGCATAGGAGGTGGGAATTCTTGCCTTGAGATGGACGCGGCTGTCGGAGCAGGCGAGCACGGCAGCAGCGATGGCCTGAACCTTCGGGCCGCTGACAAAAACGTTCACCACCGCACGCGAGCCGAACCCGTCGAGATACGTCTCGAAAGCATCGAGGTGGGCCATCAGCCCGAAAGCCTGGATGTCGCGAACTTCGCCATCTTCGAGCCGGTGGGTTTCACGTACCTTGGCCACCTGTTGATCGAGCAAAGCATCGATATGCGCATTCTTGTCGCTTCTTGGGACGAGGAGCGAGATCCGTTCCGGACTGACGATATCGATCAATCCGTAGAATACGTCGGCATCTCCTCCGATCCCCACGAGCAGGACTTTCTCTTCGCCCATTCCTCCGCTGCCTTGAAGATGAGGGACGGTGACGTATCGGTCCAAGCCGCTGGAAAAATCCTCTTTGCCGATCGCGTTCCCGTAGATACCTTCGGCGTACCCGAATTCGAGAGACTGAATCGACATTTTCTTGAATGCCACCGCAATCAGCCATTGGATGTAGATTCGCGGCATCGTCGAGCACTCGACGAAAACCTTCCGCAGGCTTCCTTCGTATGAGCCACATGAAGCGGCCATCTGAGTGAGCAGGTGATCGAGGAGATTGATGTTCTTCTGATACTCGATGGAAGGCTCGAGGGTGATCACAGTCACTTCGACGCCCCATCGGGTACCCATAGCGATGAGCTTTCGCCGGTTTTCTTCGACGGCTGGGACGTTCGCTTCCTTCAGAGCAAAGTCCAGAACCACGATCTTGCCGACCTTCAGGTCAAGATGGTTTTCGAACGCGGCGAAACGCGTTTCCCATCCAAGCGCGACGATCGCGATATCTGCCTCCATCGTTTCGCAGGTACCTGCATCTCTCGCCTTCTCGGTGACGGCCAGATGGCCGAAGACTCGATACTCGACAGTTGAAGCGGTCATTCGAGATCGCTCTCGAAAAGCGAGTGCTGGAATTCGGTCTTGAGTGCGGGCCGCGCGACGAGCTCCTTAAACACCGAGTCGGCCCAGTCTTCTGGGAGCCGATGCCTGGTAAAAAGCAGGTCGACCATCCGCGCCGCAGGGATTGTGTTGATTTCGTACGGGCCGCGATAGGAGAACCCGAAGTAAGGTGCAAATCGCCGATGCAATCTGATCATCATCTCCTTCGATGCGGGGTCGGCGCGGTCCACCTCAAAGTTGCCGGCGGCGGAGACCTCCCGGATAAACCCATCCCTTTCCGCCCGACGCAGGACCTCGTCCAGTTTTCCGCTGGGTTGCTCCAGTCGGTTCACCAGCGAGCGCATTTCCTTTAGATCAACCCTGAAAATGCCTCTCTCTGTCGTTCCTAGAGCATTTTCTTCGGCAAACTCTGTCTGGAGGCGAGCGGTCAGGTAACCCAACGCCCGCACCATGCGCACGCTCTCTTCTTCGTACGGATGTGAAAGCGCCTGAAGTCCATCAAGCTTCCGTTGAGAGGCGGCGTTCACAGCCTGTCTCTGCTGTTCGAGATGAATCTGTAAATCCGAGTTGATGAATTCCACCAGTTTTCGTGGATCACTGGAACTCGGAACACTGCGGCGGAAGATCTCTCCCATTATATCAAGGAAATCGCGTATACAGACGTCGCTCAATGATGTGATGATCTGGTGCCCTACGTACGGGTAGTCATGCAGACGCAGCATCTGGCACGCTTTCAGAAAAGCCCATCCCTGTTTCCGGGCGATCGACCTCTTCAGATTTGAAGCATCCGCCTTGCTCATGGGCCGGCGCTTAATTTCCGGGTTCATGAGCGCGAGCGCCAGCCCTTCGGCATAAGGGCGCGCTTTTCGATCAAGAAGGAATTGCTGCTGATCCGCCGTCCTCAAATTCACGGAGAGGAATTCACGTGCTGCATCAGCAAGTGCCACAAGCTCTTCTCTGCCCTCGGAATGACCCGATATGATAACCCGCTCGATGATGTCATTGACGGAAAGCCGCCCCAGCCGGTTTTTGAGCGAAAACGCGCTGAGCGCATCGTTGCGCTCGAGATCACTCCGCAGATGGTCAGGAAGCGCATAGTACAGCCGAAGCGACGACACGTTCTCGCACAGCGTGGCGAACTCCCTCGGATCGACTGAATCAAGATTCTCGACGTCCCGGTCAGCATTCGAGAGCGACTGGCCGGGTATGATCGTCCGGATCGTGTCGTAGAGGCCGCCGATGTAGGCGAGGACCCATTTCACGTTGCCGCGCGTCTTTCTCACCAAGGTGTTCAGGAACTGCTGTTGGAGCGGTGTCAGTGCTTCACAGTCGTCAATCAGTATCTTGAAGAAGGGCGCCCTGTCACCGGCGAAAGATGGGCCATTTAAAAGTGGAGTGATCGCGGTCGCGACCTTGTTAATGATCGCGCCAGGGTCTGTTGCTCTGAAGCCGGTCGCTCCGGCATCGGCGGCAAAGAAGAACGCGTTGAAGCATTCGTCGACGTACCGGGTTATCCCACCCCGCAGCTCATCGATGCTGAAGAAGTCGAGACGGGCAGGTTGGGGTATGAAGTGCAGCACTTCGCGATGCAGTGCCAGGGCGACGTCCCTATCTTCGGAGGCCCGGTATTTCAAGTGGCCGTCGCGTCTGAGCTGGCCGATGCTCTCGAGCAGGCGTTCGACTATCTTCAGCTCCAGATAGTGAGAGAAGATTACGAATTGCCGCGGGATCACGGCGGCCGTGTCGAAGCGTATCCGCTCCGGAATGAGGTTCAGAACGGCGTTGTCGATTAGGGGCGAGAATGTCTCATTGAGCTGGAAGAAGACGCCATACCAAGCGAGCTTGCCGACTTGGTCCGAGAGACTTTTGTCTTCAAGAATATGGACTGTGGAAAGCGAGCGAAGAATGCTGGTCTTGCCGCTGCCTCTCGTCCCTGCGACGAAGACCGGCTTGGCGGCGGCAGAAATCAACGCCGACTTCTGACTGAACCACAGTATCGGGCGGCTTTCGTACTCGATCCTGTTGGGGCCGAACGGATTCTCCATCGCTATTCGTCCCTTACCTTAATGCGCCAAGCCGAGTTTGCCTTGGTGAGGCCGTCTATCTCGATGAAGCGCGCCGCTTGGAGCATCAGAAGAGAGTCTTCCAGATCTAGCCCGAGCTCGGCGGAGGCAGCAATCTCAGTGATCTCGTCCCAGAAGAGTAACCCATTCCCGCGCCTGGTGGCATGGTCGCGCAGTCGGCGCAGCAGGTCAAACGTGTCGTTGTTCAGAAAGGCCTTGCCGTTGGACATGGTCGAAATAAAGCAATGTTCGCCTTCCATGACCGTCCCGTCGGCGACATTGGTGCGGTAGGGTATAAGTCGGATGCCGACGAGCTCTCCCTGATCGGTCGTGAAGAAGACGAGCTCATTGAAACCTGACTGTATCTCTGGTGCTGAGATGCAGATCAATTTGCCGTCCGGAAACCTTGGATCGTTGACGATCTCGACCGGATCAGCATGTATGTGTCCATGCAGGTAGACGATAGGCTTGTTGCCCTGCAGCAGCTGAGTTCTGACAAATCCGCTGTTGAGCATCTCCGCGTATGGCGTAATGCGCGGAGTCTTTTGTGGCAGCAGATTGTGATGGCCGATTATGATGCCGTAACGCATGTCGGGCTGCTGGAGCAATTCCTGTAGGCCTGCAAGCATCTCACGCGAGATGTATGGCGTGTCCATCTGACCGTAATACTCGTCGTCGGACGCCTCCTTGTCTGGATCGCTGGGAGGTGTCGCGGGCGAATGTCCCGAGATGTCCGGCGAGCCGAGATCTAGAGGCTCTGTAGAAGGACTGAGTGCCTCGAGACGATCACGAAGGAACGCGGGAAGGTTTTGAAGCTCCCAACTGCCTATCGCTGTGTTGACGAGGATGAAGTTTGCGCCTGCGGATCCTGTCGGAAGTCTGAAGTGCACGGGTTGGTCCACGGGAACGGTCTGCCAACCCAAGCGGGCGGCTAAACTCGCCATTTCGCTGAATTTCTCAGTCGGTCCAAGTTCGCGCGCGTCATCACGGTTCACATCGTGATTTCCCGGTACGAATATCAACGGAAGCGCCTTTGAACTGCGTCCCTGTGCGCGGCAGAGCAACGTGAAATGCTGGAATGCCGAAGCAATGAAGGTCTTGTCGCCACGGCTCGTGAAATCCCCCATGAAGGCGATCGAATCCAAGGGCTTCGAAGTCGTCAGCCGCCGAAGTTTCGTCAAGACGGCACGCAGCGAAGACGCGCGTAGCTTCTGCGTTATTTTCGGAGCGAACTTGCTATCCTTGGCATCGATGTTGCTAGAGGAAGGATGCCAGTCCGGATAGTGAATATCGCCTACTTGAAGGATTCGCACCCGCCGCATAACTCGCCCCCCTGCCGAGAGCCATAGACTAATCCGTTCGCTTTTGCCAAGCGCGAACGATCATCCGCAGTGTCCTTAACGAGGTAGCCTGCACTTTTCGAGAATTGCCACGGCGGCTATTTTTCGGCTGTGAAGCACACGAGACCCGTGACGTGAGACCCAGTTGCTCAATGCCCAGTTGCTCAATGAGCTTTCTTACGAATAAGGGAGAATTTCCGCGGCCGGACTATCTCTGAGCGAGCGTGCATGACTGCCAACGGAAGGTCTTGCACGCACCCTTGCGATCTTGAGCAATGGTCGCCATGACTTTCTTCTTGCAGGCTTTTGAGTGGCCCAGCCTGCGATCACCAGACCCCACCGATTCTAAAGAGCGTGGCAGATGGGATAGTCGAGGTTGCCCGTGCACAGTCACGCTCAGGGCTTGCGCCGCCCAGAGGACACGCTGAAAAGGCAGATTGGGGCGCAAGCACGCCATTCACGAGAGGTTCGACATGAAGACCATGCAAGAAAAAGACATTCCGGCATTCGTACAAGCAGTTGTGGACGCCGGCTGCAAAATTTGCGCGATTGGCAACTTGGGATACGTCTTTGGCGATGCTGATTTCACGCCAGCGCAACGGAGGGCCGTCGAGCCACAGCTGCGTAGGATTGCTGAAATCTACGGCGAACGCGATCATCTCATGAACGAGATAGCTGTATATCTGCGGTCGATCGGACGCCATGTCGAGGTTGAGCCGAAGACAGGTATTTCCTGATGGCCGTGATCGCGAGAAGCCGTCTTCCAACCTCTGAATCCTAAAGGAGGTGACCCCCAAGGCCGTTCGTCACCTTCGACCAGAATAACCACATCCGTGACCGCCTGAGCTACTTGGTCGATACGCGCACATGGCCAATACAGTTTCTCCATCCTTCACGAAGCGAATGAGGCTTTGGCCATTCAGCCCCGGTCTACGGGGCGTGACTTGTCCCCGATGCATGCGCGAGCTCTCCGCCCGGCTGGCCGCCGGTCGTCGCCACCGGCCGAAGGCGCCCGAATGCGCTTGACAAGATAGCGTCAGCCCGTTCAACCTAAGGCATTCACCAGGGGAGTCCCGGCAAGGGGCTGAGATACTGCTGGCTTTCGCGGCGCAGTGACCCGTTGAACCTGATCCAGTTCATACTGGCGTAGGGACGGTGCAAGCGCTTTGCGGGAGTTTACGCCCGAGGTCCTGTTGCAGCAGGTCTACAGAAGCGTCTTTTCATCCTTCCGGCACAGAACTGGGTCTCCAATGCATGAGCAAAGGAGCCTCACGATGAATGCCCTCACCCCCGCCGTATCGACGGGACCACTGCCCGCCTCGCGGAAAATCCACAAGCCCGGCGTCCTCTACCCGCAGATCAGGGTGCCGATGCGCGAGATTTCCGTCCATCCGACGGCCGGCGAACCGCCCGTCACCGTCTACGATCCGTCCGGCCCCTACACCGATCCATCAGTCGAAACCAGCATCGAAAAAGGCCTTGCCCGGCTTCGCCACGAATGGGTCACGGCGCGTGGCGATGTCGAAGCCTATGACGGCCGCCACGTCCGGCCGGAAGACAATGGATTCGCCACCGGCGAGCGCCTGACACCGGAATTTCCGATACGCAATCGGCCGCTCAAGGCCAAGCAGGGCAAGGCGGTGACCCAACTTGCCTATGCGCGCGCCGGCATCATCACGCCAGAAATGGAGTTCGTAGCCATCCGCGAGAATCTCGGCCGCGAGGTGATGCGCGGCAAGCTGCAACGCGACGGCGAAGCCTTCGGCGCGGCGATCCCAGATTTCGTCACACCCGAATTCGTGCGCGACGAGGTGGCGCGCGGGCGCGCAATCATTCCCGCCAACATCAATCATCCCGAGAGCGAGCCGATGATCATCGGTCGCAATTTTCTGGTCAAGATCAACGCCAACATCGGTAACTCGGCTGTCACATCGTCGATGGCCGAAGAGGTCGAAAAAATGGTCTGGGCTATCCGCTGGGGCGCGGACACGGTGATGGACCTGTCGACCGGCCGCAACATCCACAACATCCGCGACTGGATCGTGCGCAATGCGCCGGTGCCGATCGGTACGGTGCCGCTCTATCAGGCGCTGGAAAAGGTCAACGGCATCGCCGAGGATCTGAACTGGGAGGTCTACCGCGACACGCTGATCGAGCAGGCCGAGCAAGGCGTCGACTATTTCACCATCCACGCCGGCGTGCGGCTGCACTACATCCCGCTGACCGTCGACCGGGTCACGGGCATCGTCTCGCGCGGCGGCTCGATCATGGCCAAATGGTGCCTGCACCATCACCGGGAGAGCTTCCTCTACGAGCATTTCGAGGAGATCTGCGACATCGCCAGAGCCTATGACGTCTCCTTCTCGCTCGGCGACGGCCTTCGTCCCGGTTCAATCGCCGATGCGAACGACGCGGCGCAATTCGCCGAACTGGAAACACTTGGAGAACTCACCAAGATTGCCTGGGCAAAGGACTGCCAGGTGATGATCGAAGGCCCGGGCCATGTCCCCATGCACAAGATCAAGCAGAACATGGACAAGCAGCTCGCAGTGTGCGGTGAGGCGCCGTTCTACACGTTGGGGCCGCTGACGACCGACATCGCGCCGGGCTATGACCACATCACCTCAGGGATAGGTGCCGCCATGATAGGCTGGTTCGGCACCGCAATGCTTTGCTACGTCACGCCGAAAGAGCATCTCGGCCTTCCCGACCGCAACGACGTCAAGATTGGCGTGATCACCTACAAGATAGCCGCCCATGCAGCCGATCTGGCGAAGGGCCATCCGGCAGCGAAAACCAGGGATGATGCCCTTTCGCGCGCGCGCTTCGAGTTCCGCTGGGAGGACCAGTTCAACCTGTCGCTCGACCCCGAAACCGCACGGTCCTTCCACGACCAGACCTTGCCCAAGGAGGCGCACAAGCTGGCACATTTTTGTTCGATGTGCGGGCCGAAATTCTGCTCCATGCGCATTTCCCACGACATCCGTGCCGAGGCCCAGAAGGAAGGCATGGCGGCAATGGCGGCAAAATACCGGGAGGGCGGCGATCTCTACATGCAGGCGGACGAGACTGGCGTACCGGTCGTGCCAGAGGCTCCCAAACCATCATGAGGGTGCTCGTCAAAGGGGCCGGCGTTGCCGGCCTCACCGTCGCTTTCGAACTCGCCGCCCGCGGCGCGACGGTCACCGTCGCCGAGATGCGGCATGGCCTTGGTGGCAACGCGTCGTGGTTCGCCGGCGGCATGCTGGCGCCATGGTGCGAGCGCGAAAGCGCGGAGCAGCCGGTGCTGGATCTCGGACGCGATGCTGCCGACTGGTGGGATGCGGTGCTGTCGGGTCAGGTGACACGGGCCGGGACATTGGTCGTGGCCGCGCCGCGTGATGCCGGTGAGCTTGACCGGTTCGCCAGTCGCACGTCAGGGCATCGGCGCGTCGATGAAAACGAAATTGCGCTCCTGGAACCCGACCTCGCCGGCCGCTTCCGGCGTGGATTGCTCTTCCCCGACGAGGCTCACCTCGACCCACGCCCGGCGATGGCGGCACTTCATGACAAGCTTGCGACCATGGGTGTCAAATTCCACTTCGGCTGCGACGCCCGGCCTGTTTCGGGATTCGCCCGTCAGATAGACTGCATGGGAATGGCAGCGGCCGATGACAGGCTGCGCGGTGTTCGCGGCGAAATGCTGATCCTTCGCACGCCTGATGTCTCGCTGTCGCGGCCGGTCCGTTTGCTTCATCCACGCTTTCCGCTTTATGCCGTGCCGCGCACCGATCACCGTTTCATGATCGGAGCGACGATGATTGAAAGCCAGAGCGCCGGACCGGTGACGGCGCGTTCCATGATGGAGCTGCTGGGCGCCGCCCATGCCCTCCATCCGGCCTTTGGTGAGGCCGAGATCGTTGAAACCGGTGTGGGTGTCCGTCCGGCATTTCCCGACAATTTGCCACGCGTCGAAACAGACGGTGAGATCATCGCGATCAACGGTCTTTATCGTCACGGTTTTCTCCTCGCCCCCGCCATGGCGCGCCAGGCTGCCGACCTGGTTTTCAGTCAAGACAGAACCAAGGAGCATGCTCATGAAACTGATGGTCAACGGCGAGGCGCGTGAGATTGCCGCCACCACGCTGGCCGAGTTGCTTGCCGCGCTCGACTATGAGGGCGATTGGCTCGCCACCGCCGTCAACAGCGACCTCGTGCACAAAGCCAACCGCGCGGAGTTCCAGTTGAGCGACGGCGACCGGATCGAAATCCTCTCGCCCATGCAGGGCGGCTAGCATGTTGGAGCTTTATGGAACCGAGCTTTCGTCGCGCCTGCTTCTCGGCACGGCTCAGTATCCTTCGCCGGCCATCCTTGCCGATGCAGTCAAGGCATCGGGCACGTCGGTGGTGACCGTCTCGTTGCGGCGTGAGATGGCGGGCGGTAGGGCCGGCGAACAATTCTGGTCGTTGATCCGCTCGCTGGGCGCCAGAACCCTGCCCAATACCGCCGGCTGCCTCTCCGTCAAGGAAGCCGTCACCACCGCGAAAATGGCGCGCGAGGTCTTCGGCACCAACTGGATCAAGCTCGAAGTGATCGGCAATCACGACACGCTACAGCCGGATGTGTTCGGTCTGGTTGAAGCCGCCCGCATCCTGTGCGAGGACGGCTTTGCGGTATTCCCCTATACCACCGACGATCTCGTTGTCGCCGAGCGGCTGCTGGAAGCGGGCTGCAAGGTCCTGATGCCGTGGTGCGCACCGATCGGTTCCGCCTTGGGACCGGTCAACATGACGGCGCTGCGCTCGATGCGCGGATATTTCCCTGGCGTCCCGCTGATTGTGGATGCGGGGCTCGGACGGCCGTCGCACGCGGCCACCGTCATGGAACTCGGCTTTGACGCCGTGCTCCTGAACACAGCGGTCGCCAAGGCGGCAGATCCGGTCGGCATGGCGCGTGCTTTCGGTAAGGCGGTCGACGCCGGTCGTGAGGCGTTCAGTTCGGGAATGCTCGAACCGCGCGACGTCGCCGTGCCATCGACACCGATGGTCGGCAGGGCCGTTTTTTCATGAAGCTCGATCCCTTCTACCTGATCGTCGACAGCGCCGCCTGGATCGAAAGGTTGGCGCCGCTCGGCGTCAAGCTGATTCAGCTTCGCATCAAAACCATGGATGAAACCGGGCTGCGCGCGGAGATCCGCAAGTCGAAGGCCTGGTGTGTCCAACACAAAAGCCAGCTCATCATCAATGATTATTGGCGCCTGGCAATCGAGGAAGGCTGCGATTTCGTGCATCTGGGCCAGGAGGATTTGCAAACGGCCGACCTCTCGAGGATACGGGCAGCGGGCGTCAGGCTCGGATTGAGCACGCATGATCATGTCGAGCTGGAAACGGCCATGTTTGCCGAGCCCGACTATGTCGCGCTCGGTCCGATCTATCCCACCACTTTGAAGAAAATGAAGTGGGCACCGCAAGGGCTAGAGCGGATCAGCGAGTGGAAGCGGCGGGTGGCGCCGATCCCATTGGTCGCCATCGGCGGCCTCAACCCCGACCGCCTCGACGGCGTCTTTGAGGCCGGCGCCAACAGCGCCGCAGTGGTCACGGACATCACGTTGAGCTTCGACCCCGAAGCGCGCACGCGAGAATGGATCGAAAAGACGGACCGATGGCGATGAGACGAGAACCGCATGTGCTTGTCGTTGGCGGATCAGATTCCAGCGGGGGTGCTGGAATAGCACGCGACATCGAGACGATCTCTGCCGTTGGCGTGCGCACCTGTCTCGCCGTCACAGCGCTAACGGTGCAAACGCACGACGCCGTGATCGAAATCCATCATTCGCCACCCAGCATGGTGGCCAATCAGATGTGTGCCGCGCTACAGGCCAACGACGTAGCCACAATCAAGATCGGCATGCTGGCGACTGCCAAGATCATTGTTGCCGTTGCCGCAGTGCTGCGCAAATTTCCGCAAGTGCCGGCAGTACTCGACCCTGTGCTGGCCTCCACCTCAGGCCGCGCACTTCTGGAAGCAGGCGCTATCGCTGCCATGAAGCGCGATTTGATGCCGCTTTGCTGCATTGTCACGCCCAACCTTCCTGAACTGGCGCTCCTTACTGGTTCCGAACCGGCTTCGGATGAGGACGGTGCGCTCCAACAAGGACAAAGACTGCAGGCCGTCGGCCCTCAGGCCCTGCTGATCAAGGGTGGGCACGCGTCGGGTCCCCGATCGGCCGATATTCTGTTACGCTCCGATCATGAACCCATCCACTTCGACACGCCGCGCCTTGCTATATCGATGCGCGGAACAGGTTGCATGCTGGCCAGCGCGATTGCGGCGCATCTGGCGAAGGCGAAGTCGCTCGAAGATAGCGTGCGCGAAGGCAAGCTGTTTGTGTTCGAGAAGCTTCAGAAATGCCGGCTGAATAATCACAACGTTCTGCGTCCAGCCAAGCAGACCCATTTTCCAGAATTTTTCCAGTAGCGAGACTGGAGGGCTACTGCTTCTCTATGCCATCCTTACAACGCGTTGAGTTCCACTGTGCCGTCCAGAATTATCTGTCGTTGTCCAGAATTAAGCCGGGCTTAGAACTGAAACGAACCCGCCGAAAGGTACGAGCGGCCCTCACTCGATAAGGGTTACCAAACCTATTCCTGTGGGCTACCAATCCGCGTGGTGGGTGGCCTTAGGTTACCAATCAGTGTGGCGTCCGGAATTATCTGCCTCTCTCCGGAATTAAGCCGAGATTAGAAGATCGGTGCGGTATTGCGCCCGGTCAAACCGTGTCGATTTGCGGCGTAGCCGACGTGTCTCACGCTTGGCGGCGTCGCACGCTGGTCCCGATTGTCGCCCGAATATCTGCCTACCGGCGACAGTGAATGCGCCAAGCTAGACCTTCGTCGATAGGGCGGCTCCGGTTTACCAATCCTGTCGTCCTAGGTTGACCAATCCGTTGTCGACCGTGAGCGGGTTTACCAATAAGGGCGGCTATATTCTGCGCAAACCCAATCACCTGATGCCAATCCAGAATTAATCGTCATTAAGGGCATTGGTAAACTCAGTCTGAAACCCCACCCTTAGCCAGAAAACTCTCCTGTTTTCAATCGCATAGCCCGCCCGCCAGCAACCGATAATTCGGGACCGGTAAACCCGTGAAAGGCCCAATAATTCCGGACGTCACACCAGTCTGCCCTTTTATGCGACTTTTCGAGCACAGACCGGGAACATCTGACCGTTTCCATTCATCGCCCAAGGCCGGTTTAGCGCTGGAAAAGCCAAAGTGCGGGAGTAAGAATGGCCGCAACGGGGCCGGAAGCCGTCGGTCAGCTTTCGGGGAGTGATCCCGGTAAGTTCGCAACTCATTCGCTTCTTTTCTGCAGTCCCCGCCATTACGAGTTGGCGGTGTCGGTCGCCGAGGGGATCAACGCCATTACTGCGGCTAGTTCGGCCCTCCGGACGAGGAATGGCATGCGCGTCGTCCCATAGTGCTTGGCAAGATGGAAGCGGTGCATGCCTCCTACGATGTGAACTTGGCCTTGGTACTCGCCGAGCAAAGGCGGTGTGACACCGCGGCCATGCAGCCATCGGTAGGCGATCCCACAGCTCTTGCTCTTGTAACGTTGATGCCAAGGACCCTTGTCCCTGCTGGCGGCGTAGGTAAGCCTGCCGCCAACGTCAGTGACATCAGCGTCGATAAGAATGAAATCCGTCGAAGCGTGGTCGCTGGGATCATCGCCGTCGAACGCGAGATAGAAGTTTGCAGGATCGCAGTCCCATATCGCAGTCAGTGCAACCGGAATGTTCTTTCTTCCTTTGCACCAGATGTCGACCTTGCGTTTCTCCTGAGCGCGGGCGACCTCGAAGGCTTCGTCTAGTTTTCCTTCCGCGACATCCATGGCTGTGATGACGTTCAAGCCAAGGGCCGTCAGACGGTTGATCTCGTCCACGTTCGCCATGCCTTCTCCTCTGGCAGCAGATTATTATCCACCGTTGGAAGATGCGGCGGCAATCCAAGCCTGAGGCACGAGGGCCTGTCCACGCCATTCCTCAATCAACTTGACTCCGGGAAGCTTGCCCCAGACGTCCTCATCTGCATGATCCAGCACGATGATCTGGAGGCGACCTTTCGCGGCCATGACCTCAGCGCCTAGGAGCGCAAAGACCTTCCTGACGGCGACCACGTCCTGATCCCTCCACGCGATGAGGTCGGGGCCCTCGTCGCCCGCCGCCCGCTTAGGAAAATAGACTTGGCTAGGTTGGTCGAAGATCAGCTGACCAGGGACTGGGTGATGAGGTTCGGCCAGGAAGTAGTGCTGCAGCGCAAGCATTAGTGCGACGTGATACGCGAGCCAATTGGCGCCGCTGCCAATCTCCCACAGGTAGTCCTCACGCGTTCCCCTAGTCACCTTGACGGTCAGGTCTTCAATCAACAGCCTAATCGGGGCCTCGGGCCACTCCGCGTCAAGCTGCGGAATCAGCCGATTGGCATGATGGGAGACTTGGTGCAACGCGTTGAATAGCTTGCGCTGGATGTCGGCCTCGGAGATCGTCTTTTGCAGCGTTGCAATATCGGCCTGCAGCGAGGTGAGTTCCTGCCGCAAATCCGACGACTGGTCGGCGCGGTCGTAGACGTGCAACGCCTGCTCCAATCGACCGAGGAAGCGCTCAAGCCTATCGAAGCGATTGGCCTCGTCTCGGGCGACGTCAGAGTCCCGTTCCAGCACCGCTATCTCGCTACGGACATCGTTCAACTCAGATAGGACCGCTTCAGCGGCGCCGCGCTGGCGCAGGATTTCCTTGTCAAGCGTGTTAGACATCGCAGGGTGGGTCCGCAGTCGGATCTCCAGACCGCCGAGGTTGTCGCAAAGGGCCAAGACCTTCTCGCGGCCGCCGTCCCCGAGTGCGACCAACGGATCGGCGAACTCGTCGGCCAAGTCCCTCAGCCACGTGGAAAGGTCCAAGCGGTCACGTTGGATGCGCATGGCGTCGCCGTACGCCTCGCTGCTCTCCACCAGACGGCGCAGTTCGTTCAGGCGCTGACGATGCTCGGTAAGTCGCGCGGCGATTTCAGTTTCCGACGCACGAAGGGTTTCCAGACGCGTCAGCACCACATCGATGCCGGCCAGGCTTGGTCGAGCAAGACTTGAGTTGCTGTTCGACACGCGCCGAAGCAGGTCAACAACGTCACTCCAGTCCTTCGGCACTTCAGTGGAGGAATCGACTAGGCCAAGTTCGACTGCCTGACGCAGCCACGCCTCCGCCTCCGCCCGCCAAGCGCCAGTTGCCGACACGATCGCGCGTAGCTCAGCCTCCTTCCGGCGGAGGTTGCGCTGGAGCCGATCGATCTCAAACCGCGCCTGGAGAATCTTTGCCGTGACCGCGCCCAGAACGTACGGGAAGATGGTCTTTAGCTTCTCCCGGTGTTCCGTCGTATCGGCCTTGAAAAACATCACGTCGGGATTGGCGATCACGTTCTGAGGTTGGAACGTGAAGGCCATGAGGTCGCGGAAGCTTGGCCTTTGCTTGAATCCATTCTCTGTACCTGGTTCGAAGTCGAGGTCAGTCAGTCCTGCCAGGCGGTTCATCGCGCGCTTGACCGTGTCGACATTGGTGGTCTTGTCGGTGATCGTCTCCGGAATTTCGACCTGTGCGCCCTCCAGCAGCACCATGTCGCCTGTGCTCTGTTGGTCCCCCGGTTCGCGTCGCGCCAAGAGCTTTTCGCCCTCCAGCGTCTCGATCAGAATGCCGAACCAGCTGCAGTTCTCGCGGATTACGCCCACCGGAATCGCGCATTTCTCCGAGCCCAGACAGTAATCAACAATAGGGATAACGGCGGACTTCCCGGTCTTCGACGCGCCGCTGATGACGTTGACGACACCGGGCTCGAACTTGACGACCCGCGGCGCTGCACCATTGCGGGGCCAAAGGATCAGTTTTCGAAGCTGGAAATACATCTAGAACTCCACCCGTAACAGGTTGGCCACCTGCGCGGTCCCCAGGTTCGAAAACCAGAAACCCAATTTCTCCGAGGCAGGTCCGAGGTGCTTGACGCGCTCTGGAAGGACGAGCCTCCTCGGTTTCGGTTCTGGTACGTTTGCTCTTAAAGTAGCATCCTTGTAATCCACGGACAGCAGCCGCCCGCTCACACCGACAGCGGCCGATTGCAATGTCAGAGTACGCAGCAGCAGCGCTCGCTCGTGGACGGCGAGGAGTTGTTCCCGTTCCTTCCCGAGCTTGGCCGCGAAGAGCGCCAGTCCAGAGGGTCGGTTTGTCGAAGTCACGATTTCGAGCGTTGCGCGATGCAGGACGATTGGCAGCACGAGAAACGCCAAGGCGAACGGCGCTGGACGTTCGTCCTCAGCCTGGAAACCTTGGCCAAATTGCCACAATGCGAAAGCCCCAAGTCCTGGATTCTGGACAAGGGCGAGGTCGCTGAGCGGTAGGTGCGATCGGCCAGCCTCAATCAAGTCGCTGGCTCCAAAAGAGTCTGGTAGTCGGGATGCCAGCCGAGGCGCAGGCCGTGGGCAAGGGCGTTGAATGATCCGTGGACGAAATGACCGGGGACGACTCGACCATCGAGTGGAGGCTGCAACTGCGCGCAGCGCCTGTAAACTATTCTACCACGAACCGTTGCGGGGTGTCCGGCCTGTATGTCGTGCACCTCTGCACTGACGTGCTCATAGCGACCGACAAGATCATCGTCCCAGTCACTTAGGTTCTTCTCAAAGATTAGCCCGCTTTCGCCCCAGATCGAGATGTCGGCGAGCGTCCTAAGGTAATCGCTAACAGCCCGGACGCACGCTTCGTCTCCCACCTCGATCAGCTCGAGTTGGCGGACGAAGGCGGGACGGTCGGCGATCAATTGTTCGATGGCCTCGACAGGCGGTTGCTTGGTGAAAGACGACAGCAGCCCTGGAAGGTTGTTCTTCTGAACAAATGCTCTTTGCTCGGCCTGAAACGCGTCCACGTCCAAGATGGCGGGCTTGCCAGCTCTAATCAGCCTGTCCGCCGCCTCCTTCGCAGCGCCGATCGCGCGTTCGCACACTAGGTCGATGATGAGCGGAGAGACCGTCGGCTTGAAGATCGCGCGTATCGGATCGACGGGATCTGCATCGACGCTGATAACGGCGAGATTCTTGACCAAGGCGGCGCAATGAGCCGCATCAGCGTTCAGGAAAGCTTGGACGTCGGCGTCGCATGCCGGTGCAGCTTTCAGCTTGCTGTGGGCTTTGGCGAGGTTAGCGACCAGCGCCTCCACGTCGGCATCTGTTTTCGCGTCGTTCAGCGCGATCGCGAAGGCACCCGCCTTCACCGGTGTGACATATAGCCGGAAATGGCTGGTCGCCGGGTCGATCTCTCCCGCCGCCATGAAGCTGAGCCAGTTGGCCAGAGACTTCCACAGGCTGTCTC
>NZ_RZRP01001601.1:0-476 GCF_003997795.1 Mesorhizobium sp. M7A.F.Ca.US.005.03.2.1
CGATAAAGAACCTCGAATGGGAGCGCATCCACGAGACGCTGGTGGAGGCCGACTTCAACATTTCCGAGACGGCACGACGGCTGGGCATGCACCGCCGGACGCTGGCGCGGAAGCTGGAGAAGAGGCGTGTGAAGTAGGCACGATCCACCGGGCATGGCACATCGTGGCGATGCCGATGATAAGATTGATGCCGGCAACAATCGTTGCATTCGAACGATGTCCTCCAAAGGAAAAATTGGCAGGGCAGGGATTAAAATCCCCACATGCTCCGTAAACAGGACATGAAACCGCCGATGCCACGCTTTGACATCATAGGACAGCTCGGTTCGCTGCGCCGCTATGCGCGCTCGCTGACGCGCGACAGCACCGACGCCGAGGACCTTGTCCATGACGCGCTGGTGCGCGCTTATGAGCGGCGCAGCACCTTCCGCTCCGGCGGAAACCTGCGCGCGTGGCTGCTGTCGATCGTCCACAAC
>NZ_RZRP01001602.1:0-475 GCF_003997795.1 Mesorhizobium sp. M7A.F.Ca.US.005.03.2.1
GTCGTCGAGACTGAGCTTTTGCTGCCAGCGCTCGGAGCCTTTTTGGGCAGGCTCGACTGATATCCCGCGACGTTACTGCACCAGCACGGCACGTCCGCATGTCGCGCCGGTGACCCGGACATCGGCCACGCCGAGATGCACGCCGAGCGTATCGAGCAGGCTGTAAAGCAATGTGTCGACTGGTGCGGTCACGGTTTTCAACAAAGCCAGCACCGGCTGCTTCACGACGCCGAGTATGGCGGTTAGGTCAAGCCCGATGATGCCAAGCGAACCGACGTAGAGCGACAGATCGTTGACAAGTGACGCGGTCAGCGTCTGGGTCAGGTCCCGTGTTGGCGTCGCCTTTATGATCTTGGCAGCGATCTCGGTTTTATTGAAGACCAGGTTGGTCGGGTTGACGTTGGTGACGTCGGCCCCAGCCGAACCCTTCACCTGTAGCAGCGGGATTTTTAGCAGCAGCAGATTGAGGCTGGCA
>NZ_RZRP01001603.1:0-475 GCF_003997795.1 Mesorhizobium sp. M7A.F.Ca.US.005.03.2.1
ATAGCCGGCGGCCGGCAGCGCTTCATAGAGCGCCTTGCCCGTCGACAGATACGGCGCGCGAAAACCGACAACCGCATGCCGTGCGAAATCGCGCCAGCCCTCAGGCTCGGGCGCAATGCCGTTGATGGCATAGGCGTTCTCGAGAATGTGCTCGAACGAACCGAACTCTTTCAGCCAGTCGGCCTTGCTCCAGTCCTTGCCGTCGAAATGGCCGCAGCCATGGCTGGCGATGTCGTGGCCCTCATGCGCGGCAAGCCCGATCTGCTCGAGCCGGTCGGTGACTTCCTGTTTCGAGGCGGCAAAGCCGATATTGGATTTCCCGGCGCTTCTGCCGGGTGCGGTGTATTCCTTGCGTGTTTCCGTCGACAGCAGGAAGACGCAGGACAGAAAATAGGTGAAATGTGCCCCGGTGCGCTCAGCCAGTGCTCGACTGCGCTTCCACTGCGAAATGTCGCGGGCGCTGTCGAACGAGATG
>NZ_RZRP01001604.1:0-472 GCF_003997795.1 Mesorhizobium sp. M7A.F.Ca.US.005.03.2.1
GCCCTGGCCGGTCATGAAGCGGGCTTGATCCGAGCAGAGGAACACGACGACGTCGGCGACATCCTCCGGCAGCTCGAGCCGGCCGAGCGGCGTCTGCGCAATATAGTCGGCGACCACCCGTTCGGGCGTGACTTGCCGCAGATGCGCCTCCCATTCGACTTCGCGCGACTGCATGCCGGTCTTGACGAACCCCGGACAGACGGCATTGACGCGTATCCCCTTGGGCGCGAGCTCGCGGGCAAAGGCCTGCGTCCAGCCGAGCACGGCGAACTTGGATGCCGAATAATGCGCCAGGAGCGGCGCACCGACCTTCGCGGCAAGCGAGGCGGTGTTGACGATGCAGCCCGTGCCCTGCTTGACAAAGTGCCGTCCAGCGATCTGATTTGCCAGGAATACACCGCGGGAATTGACCGAAAAGTTGAAGTCCCACTCCTCATCGGTCAGATCGAGCGCGTGCTGCATGGTGGACACG
>NZ_RZRP01001605.1:0-464 GCF_003997795.1 Mesorhizobium sp. M7A.F.Ca.US.005.03.2.1
GCCTGTTCGAGACCTCACTTGAGGAGCTGGGTGGCGTGCTGGCACGCATCGACGAAAGCCGGATCAACGCCGCCTGCAAAACGCTGGCCGGCGCGCGACAGATCGTCGTCTATGGCTGCGGCCGCGAGGCCTTGCAGTTCAAGGGTTTTGCCATGCGGCTCTACCATTTGGGCCTGCCGGTTTCCGTGGTCGGCGACATGAACACGCCGCCGCTGGGGCAGGGCGATGTCTTCCTGGTCAGTTCCGGGCCGGGAGAAACCTCGACCGTGCTGACCCTGATGCAGGTCGCGCGCCAAGCAGGTGCAACCAATCTCCTGCTGACCGCCCAGGCCGAAGGCAGCGCGGCAAGGCTTGCCGACTTCACGCTGCTCATTCCCGCGCAGACCATGGCCAACGATCAGGGGGCGCAAAAAACATCGGTCCTGCCGATGGGCTCGGTGTTCGAAGGCGCGCTGTTCCTGCTG
>NZ_RZRP01001606.1:0-463 GCF_003997795.1 Mesorhizobium sp. M7A.F.Ca.US.005.03.2.1
TGGGGCGAGGGCGCCGCCCCGACGCTTGTTGTGTCGATCGACGCGTGGGAGAGCTATCTTGAGCGGGCGTGATGGCCCCGCCGATTTGCCGCCGGGCGCCGATGCGCCTGTTTTCGCCGAGCCATGGCAAGCCGAAGCCTTCGCCATGACGGTTGCGCTGCACGACAAGGGCCTGTTTTCGTGGAGCGAGTGGGCGCAGGCACTGTCGGCAGAAGTGAAGAGACCGGGCGCCGCAGCGGACGGCCATGATTATTACGAACATTGGCTGGCTGCGTTGGAAAAGCTGCTTGCCTCAAAAGGTCTGGCCGCCAAGTCCGATGTCGATGCGATGGCAGAGGCATGGGAACGCGCCGCGCATGCCACCCCGCACGGCAAGCCGATCCTGCTGGAGAACGATCCTGGACCCTGACAGCAGGCTGCGAGCAGCCAGGCCAAAAAGATCAGTTTAGTCTTCCGTTATCTC
>NZ_RZRP01001607.1:0-462 GCF_003997795.1 Mesorhizobium sp. M7A.F.Ca.US.005.03.2.1
GGCCCGCACCAAGAGCGGCTTCGTTGCCGGACCCGGTGAAAGGGTCTTCGCCAGGATCGACCCGACCCAGGCGCATTTCTTCGACAAGGCAAGCGGCAAGTCGCTCGAGGTGAGACTCTGATGGCCCATATCCAGCTCAAGAACATCTCAAAGACCTTCGGCAACCACACGGCGCTCACCGGGCTCGATCTCGATATTGCCGATGGCGAGTTCTTCGTGCTGCTGGGCGAGACGGGCGCCGGCAAGACGACGACGCTGCGGCTTATCGCCGGCTTGGAAAAGCCCAGCGAAGGCCAGGTCTTCATCGACGGCGTCGACGTTGCCGACTGGGGTGCGGCCGAGCGTGACGTGGCGCTGGTGCTGCAGCAATATTCGCTCTATCCGCGCTACACGGTGCGCGAAAATCTCGAATTCCCGCTGAAGCCGAAAATTCGCCGGCTGCCCGACGCCGAGATCAAGGAC
>NZ_RZRP01001608.1:0-462 GCF_003997795.1 Mesorhizobium sp. M7A.F.Ca.US.005.03.2.1
TCGACAATCCGAACACCAAGTGGAGCCAGGTCAATCCGAAGCTGCCCGACTGGGACATCGCCGCCTACATTCCGGGCGAAAAGCACGGCACGCGCGAAGTGTTCGAGACCAAGCTCCTCGATGCCGGCTGTGACAAGGCTGCTCTCAAGGCCGCCGGCATTGCCGACGACAAGGAAATCGGCAAAACCTGCATTGCCATCCGCAAGGACGGCAAGGCCGTCGACATCGATGGCGACTATACCGAGACGCTCGCCCGCATCGACTCCAACAAGACCGGCGTCGGCGTGTTCGGCCTCGCCTTCTATGAGAACAATGCCGACAAGCTGAAGGTCGCCACCGTGGAAGGTATCGTGCCTTCGACCGAGACGATTGCCAGCGGCAAGTATCCCGTCTCGCGCCCGCTGTTCTTCTACGTCAAGAAGGCGCATCTGGGCGTCGTTCCCGGCCTCAAGGAATATGTCG
>NZ_RZRP01001609.1:0-461 GCF_003997795.1 Mesorhizobium sp. M7A.F.Ca.US.005.03.2.1
ATCATGCGCTGCGACAAGAGCCGCGCCACGGCAAGGTCGTGGGTGACGACGATGGCCGCCAGACCGAGATCGGTGACCAGACCACGCAGCAGGTCGAGCAGGCGGGCTTGCACCGAGACATCGAGGCCGCCTGTTGGCTCATCCATGAACACCAGCCGCGGCCCGGTGACGAGGTTGCGGGCAATCTGCAGGCGCTGGCGCATGCCGCCGGAAAAGGCCCGGGGCTCGTCGTCGATGCGGTCCTCGTCGATCTCGACACGCGACAGCCAGTCGACGGCGGTGGCGCGGATCCTGCCGTAGTGACGGTCGCCGACCGCCATCAGCCGCTCACCGACATTGGCGCCCGCCGACACCGTCATGCGCAGACCGTCGGCGGGGGTCTGATGGACAAATCCCCAGTCGGTGCGCATCAGGAAGCGGCGCTCGGCCTCGCTCATGCGGTAGAGCTCGCGGAACTGGCC
>NZ_RZRP01001610.1:0-456 GCF_003997795.1 Mesorhizobium sp. M7A.F.Ca.US.005.03.2.1
CCGAAACGCCGTCCGCTTCACCGGCAATGACTGCATGTTCGAGGTGCGTTTCTTCGTCGAGATCGCGGCGCTGGCAAAATCGGACATCGCCTTGGTGGGGACAACGGCGTCGGAAACAAAATGCCTTTCAGCTTTCGACACCTTGCGATCATCCATTCACAAGATTGCCAGCAAAGCCGATTCTCGCGACCGCCGCAGCTCTTACACTTTGACTGCCGCCGATTTCCGGTAGGGGAGCCCTTTTCTGGCCAGTTCGTTTCAGAACCGCACCTTCTGCTTCCGTGAAGAGTTTCGGGCGCCGGCAGGCGTACGAAAGTCCCCGAGGAAGGAACCCGCGGGGCACAGTCGATGGCTATGGGGATTTCGATCTGCGGCCGAAGTCGGCGACGGCGCGACCGCTGCCGACCGCCAAGGGCCGCCGTGCGGCAATACTCGATCGCCGACATGCCCTTGTCA
>NZ_RZRP01000160.1:0-9354 GCF_003997795.1 Mesorhizobium sp. M7A.F.Ca.US.005.03.2.1
CTGCAGCAGAACATTTTTCAGTCAAACGACGATTGTTTTAAGCCGTTCGGCGATCAGGGCGGCAAGCCGAGCCGCCACTTCGTCCTTGCTCATCTCCGGCCATTCCTCGACACCGGCCTTTGACACGATCCGCACCCGGTTGCGATCGCCGCCCATCACGCCCGAAGAGCCGACGCCGCTTCCCTGCGACACGTCGTTGGCAACGATGAGATCGGCGCCTTTCTTCTTGAGCTTGGCCTCGGCGTTGCGCAGGAGATCCTGTGTCTCGGCGGCGAAGCCGATAACCAGGCCGGGTCGCTGGCTGTGATGGCCGACGCCGGCGAGAATGTCGGGATTCTCGACCATGCGCAGCACCGGCGGCTCTTCGCCCGCGACCTTCTTGATCTTCTCACCGGCCGAGTTCTCGGTGCGCCAGTCGGCCACGGCGGCGACGAACACCGCCGCATCTGCGGGCAAGAGCCGTTCCACCGCGTCGCGCATCTCCTGCGCACGCTCGACGTGAATGGTCTTCACTCCGGGGGGATCGGCGATGCCGACAGGGCCGGAGACGAGGCGCACATCGGCGCCGAGCCTGGCCAGTGCTGCCGCGATGGCATGGCCCTGCTTGCCGGACGAGCGGTTGGCGATGTAGCGCACCGGGTCGATCGGCTCATGGGTCGGGCCGGAGGTGACGATGATCTTGCGCCCCGACAGCGGCCTGGGGCCGACATCGAGCAGCGCCTCGACCGCGGCAACGATCTCCAGCGGCTCGGCCATGCGGCCTTCGCCCGCCTCATTGCTTTCGGCCATCTCGCCCCTGGCCGGGCCGACGAAGGTGACGCCGTCCTTCTGCAGCGTCGCGCGGTTGCGGCGGGTGGCCGGATGCGCCCACATTCTGGGGTTCATGGCCGGCGCCATCAGCACCGGCTTGTCGGTGGCGACAAGCACGGTGGAGGCCAGATCGTTGGCGTGGCCGTTTGCGAGCTTCGCCATCAGGTCGGCGGTGGCGGGCGCCACCACCAGCAGATCGGCCTCGCGCGACAGCCTGATATGGCCGACATCGTGTTCGTCATTGCGGTCGAACAGCTCGGTGAAGACATGGTCGGCGGAGAGCGCGCCGACCGACAGCGTGGTGACGAATTCCTGCGCGGCCGATGTCATGACCACCCGAACCGCGGCCCCGCGCTCGCGCAGCCGGCGGATCAGATCCAGCGCTTTGTAGGCGGCGATGCCGCCGCCGATGATGAGCAGGATGCGCTTGCCGGAGAGGCTCATGCACCCTCCCAAGGATTGACTATGCTGATACCGCAATCGGAAAAGTCAGCAACATTTCTAGTCACCACCGCAAAGCCCCGCGAGCGAGCAACCGAGGCGATCTGTGCGTCAAATTCGCGTATAGGACGTCCCAGAAATCGTCTGTTCGAAACAATCTCCGCGTATGCTTCGGCTTCGCGGTCACCGAACGCGAGCACTGGGGTCTTGAGCCATTTGGTGAAAAAGGCCCCGATGACACTACCCAGTGCAGCCTTACGCGTTCCGTCCGGCATGTTCGCAAGCCCAACGAGCAGCTCTGCCTTGGTCATCACCGTGACATATGAGCGGGTCGCGAGCGAGCTATCCATCCAGGTAGCCACCCCTGCATCCGGCCGTGGTTTGAAGGTTTCCGAGATAACATTCGTATCCAGCACGAACATGGTTAGTCAAATTTCAGTGGCTCGCGCGTAGGGCCGCGCTCCGGCAACTCGACATCGAAACCGCCATGGGGCTCAACCAGCCTACGAATCGCGGCATAGAGTGACTCTCCCCGAGGGTCTTGGTCCACACCGTCCGAAAGAACACTCTTGGCAAGAACGCTACGCGCTTCCTCTTCCATTGAGACTCCCCTCACGGCAGCTCGCTCACGCAGTTTCTGCTTCACGTTGGTGTCGAGATTGCGGATGGTAAGTGTGCTCATGTTTTTGCTCCTTACCTCAACCTAGTCCATGAAAGCGTTGCTTTCAATGATAGCAATGCCGGCACTGCTGTCACCGAGACTCAGATCATCTTCCAGGCGATATAGACCAGCGTCAGCGCGATCACCCAGAGTGCCCAGCGGCCGGAACGGCTGTAGCGCGCTTCGGCCTTGCCGATGGCGTGGGCAGTGGTCTCGTCGAAGCGCAGGCCATGCTCGGCCATCAGGTCGATCTCGCGCGACAGCCGGTCAGTGCGCGCCGCAAGCTCGGGCACCTGGCGGGCCAGCGTCAGCAGCGCCTTGGCGCCATCGCGCGCATCCATCATCATGCCACGCGGCCCAAGATTGCCTGATATCCAGTCGCCGACCACCGGCTCGGCAGTCTTCCACATGTTGAAGGCCGGGTCGAGCGTGCGCGCCACGCCCTCGACCACCACCATGGTCTTCTGCAGCAGGATCAGTTCGGGCCGCGTCGCCATGTCGAAGAGCTCGGTAACCTCGAACAGCAGCGTCAGAAGCTTGGCCATCGAGATGGTCTCGGCCGGCTGGCCATGGATCGGCTCGCCGATCGCCCGGATCGCCTGCGCGAAGGCCGCGACATTGTGCTGGCGCGGCACATAGCCGGCCTCGAAATGGACCTCAGCGACGCGCAAATAGTCGCGCGTGATGAAGCCGTAGAGGATTTCGGCGAGGAAGCGGCGCTCCTTCTTGCCGAGCCGGCCGGCAATGCCGAGATCGACGGCAACGATGGTGCCGTTCGCCTCGACGAACAAATTGCCCGGATGCATGTCGGCGTGGAAAAATCCGTCGCGCAGCGTGTGGCGCAGGAACGACTGGATCAGGTTTGTGGCGATGGTTTTCAGATCGTGGCCCGCCGCGACCAGTCCGGCAATGTCGTTCATCTTCACGCCGTCGACCCACTCCATGGTCAACACGTCGCGGCCGGTACGCTCCCAGTCGACGGACGGCACGCGAAAGCCGGGGTCGTGCCTGGTGCTTTCGCCGAGCTCCGAGAGGGCCGCCGCCTCGAGGCGAAGATCCATCTCGATCTTGGTGGTCTGAGCCAGCGTCTGGGTGACCTCGACCGGCCGCAGCCGGCGGGACGAGGGGATGTATTTCTCCTGCAGGCGAGCGGCAAGGAAATAGCTTTCGAGATCCTGGAAGAAGCGGCGGCGCACGCCGGGCCGGATCACCTTGACCGCCACCTTGGTGGCAACGCCGTCATGCATGGCGTCGGCGGCATGGACCTGGGCGATGGAGGCGGCGGCGACCGGATCGCCGAATTGCGCGTAGAGATCGCCGACTTTGCGCCCGAGCGAGGCTTCGATGGCCGCTATGGCTTCGGCCTTCGGAAAGGTGTGCATCTTGTCCTGCAACATGGCGAGATCGAGCGCCATGTCGTTGCCGACGACGTCGGGCCGTGTCGCCAGGAACTGGCCGAGCTTTACATAGGAGGGACCGAGCCGGACGACCGCCTTGGCCAGCCGGTCGCTGCGCTCATAGGCCAGCGCGCGGCGGCGCGTGAACAGCCGTGCCATCCGCCAGCCGAACTTCGGCAGGCCGGACAGTTCCTCACCCGGCAGAGCGGCGACGACACCCTCGCGGACCAGCACCCAGCCGGCCCTTACGAGCCGGAATCCTGCACTGACATTGCTCATGGCCGCGCCAACCCTGCCGGCTCTTTGAGCCGGCATAGCACACGTCGATTGTGAGAAATGCGGTCCGGCCTCAAAGCTTCCAGCCCGAATGAAGTGCTGCAATACCGCCGGAATAGTTGCGGAAGGAAACGCGGTCGAAGCCGGCGCGGGAAATCATCGTCGCGAAATTCTGCTGGTTGGGAAACCTGGCGATCGATTCGACCAGATAGGAATAGGGCTCGCCGTCGCCGGTGACCATCTTGCCGATCTTTGGAATGGCGTTGAACGACCAGGCTTCATAGGCCTTGTCGAGCAGCGGCATCTCGACCTCGGAAAATTCCAGGCACAGGAAGCGCCCACCGGGCTTCAGCACGCGAAACGCTTCGCCCAAGGCCACCTCGATGCGCGGTACGTTGCGGATGCCGAAAGCGATGGTATAGGCATCGAATGTGGCATCAGGGAAGGGCAGTTCCTCGGCATTGGCCTCGACGAAATCGGTGTTGCCGGACAGGCCCTTCTTTTCGGCCCGGTCGCGGCCGACAGCCAGCATCGAGCCATTGATGTCGAGCACAGTGGCATGGGCATTGCCGTGGCTGGCATCGACGATGCGAAAGGCAATGTCGCCGGTGCCTCCGGCAACGTCGAGCACCTTCCAGCCCGCCCGTTTAGGCGGATTGAGCCAGGTGACCATGGCGTCCTTCCACAGCCGGTGCAGGCCGGCCGACATCAGATCGTTCATCAGGTCGTAGCGGTTGGCGACCTTGTGGAAAACATCGTTGACCAGGGACTGCTTGTCGCCAGCCCCTACACGCTTGAAACCATAGGAGGTTTCCATGCCGCCCGCGGCCGTGGTTCTCTCAACTGACATTTTTTTGATCCGTCATAAAACCGGCGGGACCATAGCCGATCGATGGTGCGGGCGCTATTGTTTAAGGCGCGGTGTTCAGCCGCGCTTCCAGGTGGCGGGTTTTCGAGACCTGGACGGACCGACGGGATGATTGAATGCCTTTGAAAGCGGAACTGCACTGCCACATCGAAGGGGCAGCGGCGCCCGAACTCGTCATCCGCCAGGCGCAGAAATACGGCAAGGACACCTCGCCCTATATCCAGAACGGTTCCTTCGTCTGGCACGATTTCACCTCCTTCCTGGCGGCTTATGATTTTTCCGCCGATCTGTTCCGGACCGAGGAGGACTATGCGCGGCTGGCCGACCACTATCTGACCAGCCTTGCCCGCGATGGCGCCATCTATTCCGAGGTGTTCACCTCGCCGGACCACGCTAAAAAAGCCGGCCTGTCGCCCAAGGCCTATACCGACGCGCTCGGCGAAGGCATGGCCCGCGCCAAGGCCAAGACCGGCATCGAGGGCCGCATGATCGTCACCGGCGTGCGCCATGTCGGCGTCGAGTCGATCGAGCAGGCGGCGCGCTTCGCGGCGCGCTGCGGGCATCCGCTGGTCACCGGTTTCGGCGTTGCCGGCGATGAGCGGATCGGTGATATGGAGGACTATGTCAGGGCTTTCGAGATCGCTCGCGAAGCCGGGCTCGGCATCACCATCCATGCCGGCGAACTGACGGGCTGGGAGACCGTCCAGGCGGCGCTGGATCACATCCGTCCGTCCCGCATCGGCCATGGCGTGCGCGCCATCGAGAACCTGGACCTCGTCCGGCGCATCGCCGACGAGGGCATCGTGCTGGAATGCTGCCCCGGTTCCAACATCGCGCTCAAGGTGTTCGACAGTTTCGCCGATCATCCGTTTCCGGCCCTGCAGGCGGCAGGCTGCAAGATGACGCTCAATTCCGACGATCCGCCCTATTTCTGGACCTCGCTCAAGCGTGAATACGATATCGCTGCCGAGCATTTCTCGATGAACGACAAGGCGCTGACCGCCGTCACCAGAACGGCCATCGAGGCCGCTTTCGTCGATAGAAAGACAAAGACGGCACTTCTTGCCCGGTTGAACAGCGCGGCACGCTGATTTCCGCCGACAAAGCTGTGGTCGGTGCGGGCCAAGCGGTTCCTTGGCCGGCGCATTGCCGCTAGGGTTCGCCCAGGCAGCTTGAAGCGCGGCGCGTCCGAAAGGGCGATGCGCGCATTTTCGGGCGCAGGCATCAGGAGAACACCATGCAGGGCGTCACCGTCGTCGACCACCCGCTTGTCCAGCACAAGCTGACCATCATGCGCAAGAAGGAAACCTCGACGGCGGGCTTCCGCCGGCTGCTGCGCGAAATCTCGCTGCTGCTCGGCTACGAGGTCACCCGCAATCTCGAACTGACGACGACGACCATCGAAACGCCGATGGAAACCATGGAAGCGCCGACGCTCGAGGGCAAGAAACTGGTCTTCGCCTCGGTGCTGCGCGCCGGCAACGGCTTGCTGGAAGGCCTGCTCGACCTGGTGCCGGCGGCGCGCGTCGCCCATGTCGGTCTCTACCGCGATCACGAAACGCTGGAGGCGGTCGAATATTTCTTCAAGGCGCCGAGCGACCTCGCCGACCGGCTGGTGATCGTCGTCGATCCGATGCTGGCCACCGCCAATTCGGCGATCGCGGCGATCGACAAGCTGAAAGAGCGCGGCGCCACCAACATCCGTTTCCTTTGCCTGCTGGCGGCGCCCGAAGGCATCGAGCGCTTCATCAAGGCGCATCCGGACGTTCCCGTCTTCACCGCTTCGATCGACCGCCAGCTCAACGAGAAGGGCTACATCATGCCCGGCCTCGGCGACGCCGGCGACCGCATGTACGGGACCAAGTAATACCAGACCAAGTCGCCTGGTACGATTTACCAAATATTTACGCAAAGGCGCGGTTTTGGCGCGCGTTAAAGCGGCAAACACCATCCGGGCTTAACGATCGGCTGTCACTACAGCGCCGCGCGTCCGTTTCGGACGCGCAAAGGACGCTGTAGCACTTTGATTTTGTGCATGAGCCTTTCCGAAAATCGTTCCCGATTTTCGGGGTCATGCGGCGAGGCCGATCCATGCTGCGCAAACTTCTGATCCTCGCCGTTTTCGCCGGTACATCGGCATCGATACCGATTGTGTATCAGTCGAATCCGCAACTCGTCGAAAACCTGCTGAGGTCGGCGGTGCCGGGCAAACAAGCGGTCGAAGCCCAGCCGAACGTCAATCTGGCATCGGTGCCCAACAAGCCCGCGGCACCGCTGCCGATGGGCCGCAAGGTCCTCGTCGCGGCAGACGAACGCGGGCATTTCTCGTCACCCTTCAAGCTCAACGGACGTCAGGTCGACGGCATGATCGACACCGGCGCCACATTGGTCGCCATCAACATTTCGACGGCACGCAGGATCGGCCTGTCGCTGAACGCTTCCGACTTCAACCGCGAGGTCAACACCGCCAACGGCACCATCAAGGCGGCCGTGGCCATGATCGACCGCCTGCAGATCGGCAGCATCACCGTCAATGACGTCCAGACCATCGTGCTCGACGACAGGGCGCTGCGCACCAATCTGATCGGCATGAGCTTCCTCAACCGGCTCGACAAATACCAGGTCGAGAACGGCACGCTGCTGCTCGTCCAGTAAGGCTATTCGTTTTCCCAAATTCCCAAGGGAAAGCGCTATGCGCTTTTTCCCGGGGAGAACCGTTTCACACTTTTCCTGGAATTGCTCTAGCCGCGCGGCAGAATCCGCCGGATGACCGACTTGTCGGCGGGCGGCTTCGAGGCGCCGACCATATAGGCCGAAAGCACGGTTGCCGCGGCGGCCTCGGCATCGGCCGATGAGCGGGCATGGATCAGCGCCAGCGGCTCGCCGATCCCAACCTCCGCACCGACCGGCAATAGTCTGGTGATGCCGACCGCAGGGTCGATCTGGTCGTCCGGCCGCGTGCGTCCACCTCCCAGGCCGACCACGGCGAGCCCGATGTCGCGGGTGGCGATGCCGGTGACGAAGCCATTTGCGGTCGCCTTGACGGCAAGTTCGGTCGCCGCCGCAGGCAGATATTTTTCCGGTTTCTCGATGAAATCGGCGGGGCCGCCAAGCGCGGCCACCATGCGTGCGAAAGTGGCGGCGGCGCGGCCGCTGGCGAGCGTCTCGGTGGCGCGCCGCATGCCATCCTGGTTGGACGACACCAGCCCGGCCGACTGCAGCATTTCGGCGGCCAGCGCCAGCGTCACATCTTCGAGCCGACGGTCACGATACCGGCCGGTGAGGAAATCGACGGCGTTGCGCACCTCGACTGCGTTGCCGGCGGCCGACGCCAGCGGCTCGTTCATGCCGGTGATCAACGCCGAGGCCTTCAGTCCGGCGCCGTTGGCGATCTCAACCAGGCTGTTGGCGAGTGCGGTGGCGTCGCGCGATTTTTCCATGAAGGCGCCGTTGCCGACCTTGACGTCGAGCACCAGCGATTGCAGCCCGGCCGCCAGCTTCTTCGACAGGATCGAAGCGGTGATCAGCGGCACCGATTCGACCGTGCCGGAGACATCGCGGATCGCATAGAGTCGTCGATCGGCGGGCGCGAGGTCGGCGGTCTGGCCGATGATGGCACAGCCTGTTTCGAGCACCGCCTTGCGAAACAGCGCGACATCGGGCTGGCTGATGTAGCCCGGGATGGCATCCATCTTGTCCAGCGTACCGCCGGTGTGGCCAAGGCCACGGCCCGAGATCATCGGCACATAGGCGCCGCAGGCGGCGACGATCGGCGCCAGCATCAGCGAGACATTGTCACCGACGCCGCCGGTCGAATGCTTGTCGGTGACCGGGCCTGGCAGGTCCGACCAGTCGAGCACATCGCCGGAATCGCGCATCGCCAGCGTCAGCGCCACGGCCTCGTCGCGGTTCATGCCGTTGAAGAACACCGCCATGGCGAAGGCGCCGGCCTGGCCGTCGGTAACGGCGCCTGACGTCACGCCCGCGACGAAGCCGGCGATCTCCTCCTCCGACAGCCTGAGGCCATCGCGCTTGCGGCGGATGATTTCCTGGGGAAGCATCAGATCTCCAGCAGTCCGTCGCGGAACACGCGCTGCAGGATCGTCGCCAGCCGCGCGCCGCCGACCGGCGCCATGTCCTTGGTCTCCTGGTGCGAAAGCTCGGCCCCGGTCATGCCGGCCGCCAGATTGGTGATGACCGAACAGGCGGCGACGCGCAGTCCGAGGAAGCGGGCGAGAATGACCTCCGGTACGGTCGACATGCCGACCGCATTGGCGCCCATGATGCGCGCCATGCGGATTTCGGCCGGCGTTTCGAAGCATGGGCCGGAGAACCACATATAGACGCCCTTGTGCAGGGTGGTGCCGGTCGCTTTTGCCGCCCGCTCGATGGCCTGGCGGATGCCGGCATCATAGGCTTCGGTCAGGCCGACAAAACGCCGGTCGCTTGGTTCGCCGATCAGCGGGTTGGTGCCCGAGAAATTGATGTGGTCCGATATCAGCATCACCGAGCCCGGCGGCATGTCCGGATCGACCGAGCCGGCGGCATTGGTGAGGATCAGTTTCGTGATGCCGATGCCGGCAAGCACTTCCAGCACCGGCCGCATCGCCGCGGCGTTGCCGTGCTCATAGTAATGGGCACGGCCCGACAGCAGCAGCACCGGCACGCCGGCAAACAGCCCTGCCACCACTTCGCCGGCGTGCCCGGTGACACCGCTTCTGGGAAAGCCGGGCAGGTCGGCATAGGAGATGCGGATCGGGTCCTCGATCTGGTCGACCAGACCGCCGAGGCCCGAGCCGAGCACCAGTGCCGTGGCCGGCGCCAGGCCGTCCAGCCTTTCGACGAGATGATCCAGGGCTTTTTCCGTCATCGTTGCCAGCTGTTCATTTGAGCCTGTTGCT